>NZ_JBFSUX010000060.1:0-30729 GCF_041467595.1 Vibrio sp. 10N.247.311.13
TATCGCCCAAACTGGTTAAATTTTAACAGTGACATCTACCCTGCCAGATAGGGCAATCACGTAAGCGACTTTTTCTATCCTTTTAATTCATGCTTTGCTTAATTGGCAATCTTGCTAAAACGGAAATGTCCAGAGGCTTCATAAGCCTGAAGCTTTACTCGTGGCGCTTTTCTTGCAAAGTGCCTGCTAGCTCAGATCTGCCCCAAAATCACTTAGATTGAATACTCTACATCGTTTAGGATGCGAACATTTTCCCTACTAAAAGTCATCCATCCTTATGAACTTTAGTTGTGAACAATTGCTATGTATCACATCAACCATTTAGTCACTTTATCTTCACGGGCTGGGGGTAAAATCACAACAAACTGTATGATATCTTTTATATTATTTAAAGGTACAGGGAAAGTGACATGACTGAAGAGATAGTCAGCTTGATACCTCACACTCCTATATAAAGGGTGTAATCCATCAAAACTCGAACTTAAAGTTAACTGAAACGAAAACAAGGCTCTAATTGAACTGATCTGCACCAGTGATACTGGACATTCGACTAAGCGACTTGCCCTACTTCTGTTAATTCATGACTTACTAAATTAGATAAAACGCAACTCGGAAATGTCCAGAACCTTCACAGATGGCACTTCGTAACTCAGAAGTGCCCCTTTTCTAGTTAGAACCAAAGCTACCCTTCAGCCATAATTGTGACTTTTGACTTACAATACTTGTACTATGCTTTTTTCAGCTTGGTTCTACTTACACAGCAAGCTCTGCAAGTAGAAACCTTCAATGTAGTTGGGCGTTTTATCTACAGATAACGACTTCTCAAATGGTCTTTGAAGTATTGCGCATTCAAGGTTTCGCCCGTTGCACCTTTCACCAAGTCATCAGTGGTCAGCAGGCTGCCTTTGCTCCAAATGTTTGATTCTAACCAAGTGAAGATAGGGGATAGGTCACCGCTTTCAATCACAGAGTTTATATCTACCGTTTTCTTCATTGAAGCCATGAACTGCGCCGCGTACATCGCACCTAATGTGTACGATGGGAAGTAACCAAATGCGCCGTCTGTCCAGTGGATGTCTTGCATACAGCCGTTAGTGAAGTTGCCTTGAGTGCTTAAACCAAGGTAAGACTGCATCTTGGTATTCCATAACTCTGGCACGTCAGTGTGTTTGATCTTGCCGTTGATCAAGTCACGCTCAATCTCGTAACGCAGGATAACGTGTGCAGGGTAGGTGAGTTCATCAGCATCGACACGGATGAAGTCTTTCTTCACGCGCGTGTAGATCTTCTGGAAGTTTTCTTTCTCAAATTCTGAGCCTGAGAATTGCTGACCAGCCAAGTTCGCTAAGTGTCCAATGAACGGGTCGCTGCGGCCGACTTGCATCTCGAAGAATAAAGATTGAGATTCATGAATGCTCATAGAACGAGCTTCCCCCGCTGGTTGTCCTGCTAGGTGTTTTGGTAAGCCTTGTTCGTAACGTGCGTGGCCTGTTTCATGCACAATACCCATTAAGCTTTGAACGAATTCCGCTTCGTCATAGCGTGTTGTGATACGCACGTCTGAAGGCACGCCGCCACAGAATGGGTGAACACTTTCATCCAATCGGCCGTGTTCAAAATCGAACTGAAGCAGCTTCATGACTTCTAAACCCAGTGCTTTCTGTTTCTCGGTCGAATAGATACCTGATGGTGCGTTAAATTGCTCGCTCGATTGTTTTTCGATCACTTCATCAATTAAACCTGGAAGCCAAGTTTTAACGTCTGCAAATAGGGTATCAAGTGAAGTAGAGCTGGTGCCCGGTTCATAAATATCCAGCATCGCATCATAAGGCGTTAGATTGGCTGCGTCTGCGCGAATCTGCGCTTCTTCACGAGAAAGCTCAACCACTTCACGCCAGTTCTTTTCGAATCCAACCCAGTCGTTGTTACCGCGTTGGCTACGCCACGCATGTTCACATTTTGAACCCGATAGAGATTTCGCTTCAACCAGTTTTTCTGGAAGTAGGTTTGCTTGTTGCCACTGGCGTTTTATTTCACGAAGTGACGATTGTTGCTCAGTGTTCAGCGCTTCATTTTCAGCGTCTGCAATCCAATCGCCAAGCTGTGGTTGAGTCATTAAGCCGTGAATATGAACAGAAAGCTCGGCCATCGCTTCACTACGAGCTTGGTTACCACCTGCTGGCATCATTGAAGCTTGGTCCCAACCACAAATAGAAGCTAGGTGTTGAAAGCGTGAACATTTTTGAGAGTGTTCGACTAGTTTTTTGAATGCGCTCATTTGACTACTCTTAATTTGGTTTCTTTAAATGATCCTTAGGGCTGCGTCAGCGTTAAGGTTCATCTCGTGTACTTTGATTATGGCTTTGCTTTTTAATGACGCCGACCTTCGCAGTCGAAGATATAGCGAGAAAAGCATGAGGCGGTACGATGCCTTGAATTTACTATTTCTTAACAAATCAAACTGTTCTATTGTGCACAAAATCAGTGAGTTGTATAGCTGGTGGCAATTGTTGCTTGCGAATTGTTCAGATACACGGTATTGATGATAGATCGCTGAACAAAAATGACAATGATATGGATATTTTGAACTTTGAGGCATTTCTAATTGCCATCACTATTTTAACGCTAACGCCGGGCTTAGATACGGCTTTGGTGATTCGCAATACTAGCCGCTCTGGCTTAGCTGACGGTTGTATGACGAGCTTTGGTATTTGTAGCGGCTTGTATGTACACGCGTTTTTCTCTGCTGTGGGTATATCTGCAATCCTCGCCCAATCCGCTGAACTCTTTCAAGCCGTTAAGATGGTAGGTGCGGTTTACCTCATCTGGCTTGGCTTAAGCAGTTTGCGAGCGTTGATGAAAAACGGTGGCGGTTTGAAGGTCGGAGAACAAGCTCAGCAGGCTTACAGTGCAAAGCGTTCTTTGCGTGAAGGCTTTCTGTCTAACGTTCTTAACCCAAAAACAGCAGTTTTCTATCTGGCCTTTTTACCTCAATTTGTAAACCCTGAAGGTTCGCCTTTATTGCAATCTATGTTGATGGCTTCGGTACACTTTATGATTGCGATGGTATGGCAATGTGGTTTGGCTGGCGCGCTTAACTCGGCTAAAAATTTGCTCAAAAACGCGAGTTTTATGAAGTGGATGGAAGGCGTGACGGGCATGGTGCTGGTTGGGCTGGGTGTTAAGCTTCTGATGGAAGAGCCTGTGTAGTTCACCGTTTTCAGTTGAACATGAATATATGAAAGCCCACGATGTGTCGTGGGCTTTGTGCTTTATTACTGGTAGATCTTTGTACCGATCTTATTCTACAGCGCAGTTATTCAACGACGCTAATGTTCATCTCAGCACCTTCGAAACCTAAGTCACTCAACTCATCGGCGTTAAAGTTGGTGGTAACTTCGATGTCGCCAATGCGCTCAGTAGATTCGTTGACGGAATCAGTACTTCTTTTGCTGCGTAGATTGTTAGTAATTGGTGTTGCTTGTCCAATTTCGATAGTACCTGCAAATTGAGATTCAGCGTAGAAATCTCCAGACACGTAAGAGTGGAAGGGGCGTAAGCTTCCGCCAGTCGCGTATTGCATGCTTGATAAGCCAGCTTCTTTAATCGCCCAGCCCCAATCCCACCATTTAGTTTCACCTGGGATGTAACGGTGATCCCATTGGTAGCGAATGTCGGCAGATTCACTGCTGCCACGGCCCATGGTGAAGGTATGAGCCTTGTACGGGCGGTTATCTGGATGAGAGTGCCACGCGTTGCCACCCCAACGAAGGAAGCCGTTGAATTCAACATCGTAGCTAATATCGGCGTTGAATCGGTACGGGTAAGAGATGCTTGAACGATACAGCTCAACTCGAATCGGTAGCTCCGAATTCGCAGGAACCATAGGACGAGCTTGAAGTGTTACTTGTTCGCTAGTGGAGTTGCCATTTGTTTCAGCGAAGCTTTGGTTAGCCTCGAACTTAACGGTGAGCTTAGTTTCGCCAACCAAAGGCCACTTGAAGGTGTTCTCTGTTTGAACGCTCTGTGAGAATCCGTAGCTGTTCGTTTTCGACCAGTTTGTTGATTCGTCTACTTTTAGGTCTACCACCACTTGTTGCGCGATGTTGCTGTTGTTTCTTGCCGTCGCGTAAACCGTTTTCACTAGTTCACGATCCGACTCGACAACATCACCATGCCAAAAGTTGTCGTCGTTAACGGTGTAGGCAAAATTGTCGACGGTGATTTTGGTTTTTTCATCACAGCGATAGCCGCTACAAGAGCCATTGTTATTTCCTTGTATTACCCAACTGTTGCCAGAGCGCTTTATCGTCATGTCTTCGCCCACGTACTGACTGTTATTACCGCCAACCCAAGCGTAACCTAGGTTGTGGGCTAAGTAGCTTAATGGGCGTACAAAGTCGTTACGGTTGTTCACTAATTCATACTGAACATCGATTTCGCTGCCTTCCTGAACCGATTTGGCGGAATAGTTAGGGATTTCAGATTGGTCGTTGTTTGGGTAACAGAACGTTGACCCACTGCTTGATTGCTTAATTTCGCCATGATAACCCGGCCCCATGATTACCCAGTTTCCTTTTAACCCGGTGATCTGCCAAGTGCCCATGCGAGCGACCAAAGTACTCTTCTGCTCTTCTGCTTCATAACGGTCTATAGGACGATAACCAGAGCGACAGACATCTTCACCAAGTTGGTCAAACACTATTTGGTCTGGGTAAATCTTCGCATTTACACCGGTTGATAGAACAGACAACACTGCGGTTGCTAAGAGACTTCTGTTTACTGTGATCATTAACAATTCCCTCATTTGTAATTTTTCTATTTTGATAATGTTTTGTGTGCCGTGCAGTTAACAAGACAAGTTCACTTTTTCATGTTGATAAATAGATAGATACTGAAAAGGGTTGAATTAAATTACCAAGTTAATTCAATGACTTGTATTGTCATTAGTGTTTTTACGGTGAAAGAGTATGCAACTGAACGTAAATTGTTTGATGGGGCTCAAACCGTTTTTAGAAAAATGAAGGCCCATTATTCGGGCTTAGACGTCAAAATTATTTGACGTTATTTTTGGCGTTTGTATGAATGGTTAATTAGAAGAACAGGTATAACCATCCACAATACTCGTAGTTTTAAGGTGGGCAGGTAGTGAGTGACAAAGAGTAAAAATCTAACTTGAATATTTTGCTTTGCTATCGGTTTTAAAATGCAAACACTTAAAGTAAGGAAGACTGTAATAATTGTATTACTGATAAAATAATGAAAATAACCATCCGTTTTTTATGTGTAATATCGGAAAAGCTTGCTACTTGATAATAGGGCACTTGTTGCTAGTGGTAAACTATCTCTAATTATCGTTTGGCCAGAAGTTGCGTTCGGCCTGTATTACACGTTTTAATGATGGCAAATAAATCATTCGAACTTAAGATATCAATCTTTACCGTTAATGGGTCATTGTTGATTAACAGGTAAGGCGCCAATCGGCTGTCATTCATTGTTTTATTTATTTTTTGCACAGAGACTAAGTCAATGGTGCCAGAAATAGAAAAGAAAAGTGATTGAGAAGGACGGGCTGTTCCTCTGAATCGCAGAACAAGTGGGTCGGGCATGTTGTCGTCTTGAACGGACATCAGGTGCAGCACCTTGTTGTTACTTATTTTCGTTAATCCGTCGGTACGTAATACATTGTCATTCACTATCAGGTCCACCACGCTATGTTGGTAGCGATGCTCTTCTTTTGGTTGGGGCGAAGGGATACTCCATATGCCAACCAATAAAACGAATGCAGAAATGAGCGCAACGATTGGCATCATAATTGACCTCTTTCTAGGAATAGGGCCAGTTCGGTACTGGCTTGATCTAGTTGGGTTGGCGTGTAAAAGATGTTGACGGACTGGCGTGTGGCTTTGTTCAGAATAGAGAGCTCAGAATATTCCGCTTCTTCGCTAATGTACGCCACGCAATCACATTGATACTGATAGAGAATGCTTTCTAGCTCTGGCGTCATCGCCATTTCAGGGGCTTGGAAAACTTGTATTTGACCTATCCATTGCTCGCTGAGCCGGTTAACGGGTTTGATATCGCTGAGGTTTCTCTCATTAACCTTAGCAAAAGCCAATAACGCTGATGCCAACAGTAAGCAGCCAGTGGTGAAGTAGCACAACTTGTTTCGGTTTTCAGCAGTGGGAAAGTAAGCCGACGAACTTTGTTTAGGGTTAGGCTTAGGTTCGACTGCAACAGCTGCACCGATAGCAATACCGTTATTGCCGACGGGTATCAGGTTGCTCGCATCAGCAAGGGGAGTTGTGGCTGCATTATTGATGGGGGAGTCGATTACCACGCACTCATCGATAAGGCGATAGCCCACCTTAGGAACGGTGACGATTGGGGTTTCTTTGATGCCTAATCTAACGAACCCTTGGCGCAGTAAACTTATACTTTTCGCTAGTGACGTATCCCCTATGAACTCGTTTCCCCAAGCGAAGCTAATAATATCTTGTTTGTTAACAATATCGGGTGAGTTTTTATGTAATAACTCCAGGACCCGAGTTTCACGGTATCCTACTTTAATAGAACGTTCATCGTTATAAATACGGTTTTTAATCGGGTCGAATCTGATCATATAGCCAACGTTTTATTTTTATTATAATTCTCTCTACAATGTAGATGACTATAAACTGACTAATATATGAATTAAAGTCACATGTTTTATTCTTCTGGTTTTTTGTGTCGTTGAAACAAAAAGAAATTTAATATGTTTGTTACAAAACGCCTGACACCTACGCACAATCTGTTAAATATAAGTAATATCTAATTAAGTGTTGGTTTTATTAGTGTTCTTTTTAGTAGTCTTCTATCTTCTTTATTAAATCGCATAGTGGTCGATTTAATATTCTTGTTATTTATAAGGGCATATGTGCTGCATAATAATTTAAGACGTTTCGCTATGTGATGAAAATAAAAAAGCCCGCAGTTGAATGCGGGCTTGGTATTCAATCACTTCAGTTTACGCTTTAACTGCTTCACAATCATTTGAAGACGTCAACGGTTTGAAGAATAGCTTGGTTTCTTCGATAACAACGTGGCGCAGCAAGATAAGCCCGATTAGGTTCGGAATTGCCATTAGGCCGTTCACGATATCAGCCATTATCCAGATCATGTCGAGCTTTAAGAATGCACCAGAAGCCACCAACGCAATGAAGATGATCTTGTAAGGCAATACAGCTTTGGTACCTAGCAAGAACACAACACAGCGCTCACCGTAGTAGTTCCAACCTAAAATTGTTGTAAACGCAAAGAAGATTAAGCCAACAGAAACCAACATAGGGCCAAGGGTATCTGCATTCAGACCAACAGCGAATGCGTGAGTGGTCATCGCAGCGCCTGAAAGATCAGTCTGCCAAGCACCCGTTAAGATAAGCGCCAAACCTGTCATCGTACAGATGATGATGGTGTCGAAGAAGGTACCTGTCATAGAGACAAGTCCTTGTTTCACACATGAGTCTGTTTTAGCCGCTGCTGCAGCCATTGGTGCGCTACCTAGGCCAGATTCGTTCGAGAACACACCACGAGCGATACCTGATTGGATAGCAAGCATGATGCTCGCGCCAAAGAAACCACCGGTTGCTGCTGTGTTGGTAAACGCAGAAGTCACAACAAGGGTAATGGCATTCAGTAGTTGGTCGGCATTTGAAATCAGAACGCTTAAACACGCGACGACGTACATAACCGCCATAGTAGGAACAACTTTCCCTGCCACTTTAGCGATAGATTGGATACCACCAAGGGTAACCACTGCCACTAATATCGTAAGAACGACAGTAGACATCTCACGCGAAGCGCCAAATGAGATTTGAGTTGCGTCCAAGATAGCGTTGACTTGTGGGAAGGTACCGATACCGAAGCAAGCAACGCCGAGCGCGAAGACAGCGAACATTACCGCTAAGATTCGTGAGCCGACACCGTATTGCAGGTAGTACATTGGGCCGCCAACCATTTCGCCATTGCTATCGGTTCTGCGGTATTTAACGGCGAGTAGACATTCTGCGTACTTGGTCGCCATACCAAATACAGCGGCAAGCCACATCCAGAATAGGGCACCAGGGCCACCAATCTTGATTGCGGTCGCTACACCAACGATGTTACCTGTACCAATGGTTGCTGAAAGTGCAGTACACAAAGCCGCGAAACTCGATACGTCACCCGTACCAGATTTGTCTTTGCTGAACACCATTTTCAGTGCAGTTGGGAGGTGTCTAAACTGGAGTAAGCCTAAGCGAAAAGTAAAGTAGATACCTGTACCCACTAGCAGAATAAGCAGTGGTGGTCCCCAAACGAATTGGTTAATGGTTTGTAGTGTAGCTTGTAGGTGGTTCATAGATTCCCCTTAATAAATTAAAAATTTAAGGAGAAGAGGGAAGGCAGTGCAGATCTCAGGGATCGGGGGCACTACTTAATACATACGGATTTCTAGATAGAATTCTTGTGTTAATTAAGGCTGTTGCTTTCCACTCCTCTGTCCTTTTGCCTGAGAGTTTCACTTAGCGAATCACTTATAGATAAGTAACGGGCACTAAGCTTGCTCCTTCGGCGACCGATCTAACGGTTCTCTCCAGAGGTTCCTCCAACGACAGTCCTCACTTTTCTGGATTTCTCCAGCATAAAGCACCTGAAAGATTTACTTCTTCGGCGGGTCAATCTAACTAAATGTTAATGTTTAGTTAAAAACCACTCTCCTGCAGTCTTCATCGGAACAATTACCTAAATAATTAGGTAATCTGTAGGCGTATCCTAGATCATATAAAATGTGATGTCAGCTACAAAATATCTGTTTGCACAAATGTTGTTCAACTAAATGATCAAACAACGAGTCTCTGACGTAACTTGCTTATTTAAATGGTATAAAATAAAGAAACAAGGAGGAGTTATGACTCGACTAATAGCGATTGTTTTTTTATTGGCTTTGGCATTTGTACTATTTCGTTACCGGACAAACGAAAAACTGCAAAAATGGGTAGTGATAGTTATCGTTAGCAGCTTCCTTTTGTATACTGCCAGCTTGATGATTTCGGAGTTAACTCGTTAAGCCTGCCTGTAAACAGGTGGGATGAATGTGTTAGTACAGCTTAAGTGCTTCTGGCTTGAGCGATAGGTTTAACTGAGCCTGCACTATCAGTATTGGCATTCGTGCCAGTGACCGCGTAACGTTAAACAAATTTTTGGGAGTACCCGCTAGTGAACCAGCAGTCTGGACAAAGCGAACAAGATGAAGTGGTTGTTATAGAAGAACGCGATAAGCGCAGTCAGCTCTATATCGGCATTGCTGCGGTTATAGGTTTAGCACTGGGTGGCTTAATTGGTTCTACAGTTACGGCTTCTAAGTGGGAGTCCACTTACCAGGTACTCGAAACTCGTTATCAAGAACTGCATGACAGCAGAGCACAGTTGATGACATCCGTTGAAACTAAAGTGGCAAAAGTTGATACCGAAATCGATGCGAAAGTAGAAGCCGCTCTAGTGAAACAAACGGAAGAGCATCAAAAAGAGCTCCAGGAATTAGCGAAGCAGTCTTCGGTTTTAGAGAAGGCGAACTACTCGTTAGAGCAACAGCTAAATGAACAGAAGCAAACGTTAGAGCAAACTCAGCAAGACAACCAGAAACTTAATCGTCAGGCTGACATGCAATCGACTTTGTTTGAGCGTGCGCGTGAAGTTTTCCGAAAAGAATTACAGATTTCTCAAGAACTTGAAAAACTTGAGAAAGAAAGAGATCAACTCGAGCAGAATCTTGGTTCTCTTAAGAAAGCGTGTGATGTTTACTTAGATGGCACATCATGGGATGCGAAATCTGACGCGTGTGAGAAGCAAGATAACGCTAACTCTCGACTGAGTGATATCAGACAAATGATTGAAGTCCACACCATGGACCTCAAACAGATCAAAACTCTCACTGAAGAGATGGGTCTATAAGCCGAAGGCTTTACCAACCTAACGTTAGTTTTGCACTAAATATTGAAACGCCCACATCACACACGTGATGTGGGCGTTTTGCGTTTGTCGAGAGCATAGATCCGGTGCTTTCTCATTATTGATTATTTGCGTGTTTTCATTGTTTGCTTAGATATTTGTGAATAGTTACGTATATCCACAATGATATGTTACTTGTTGTCTATTAAATGACTTTGCATACATATTTTCAGCTCAGAGTCGCTGCATAATAGTGTTGTTCAGGATGAACACGCAGTCGATTGCTAGCTCGCATTTGGCTGCTTTGACGACAAGGGATGGAGTGATGCCAGAGTATCTTTGTGAGAACTGCACCATAGCTTATTGTTTCGATGATTGTCGCTCGCCATTAGCGCAAAAAGAGATGATCAAAGTAGAAGAGTTGGTTCGTCGTGTCGATGTTGAACACGATGATGAACAGAGTGAAAAGGGTGAAAAGAGTGAGCAGGGCATTGAAGGTAGTTATTCGCCTAATCGTTCAGACATAAAAAATCCCCACAAGCCAAGCTGGTAGGGATTTTGGATAAGTTGCAGTCCTGTTCTCGCTTTCTCAAGCAAAGGGTCTTACAAAAATTTTTAGAACAGTTTCGTTTTTAGAGCTGTGTCGTTTCTTAGAATGCAGTTAGCTACTAGAGCAAAACCTCATTCCACTAAACGTTATTTCTCATACGTTTTGATTTCGCCTGATTTCACACGAGCAACAAACGATTGCAGTTCTTTCTTCACAACTGGCATCAAGAAGTACAGACCAAGAATGTTGAAGATAGACATCGCAAAGATAGCCGCATCAGAGAAGTCGATTACCGCACCAAATTGAATCGTGGCACCAATAACAACAAACACACAGAACATCACTTTGAAAATCAGCTCCGTTGTTTTGCCTTCACCAAATAGGTAAGTCCAAGCTTTAAGACCGTAGTACGACCAAGAGATCATGGTAGAAAACGCAAACATGATTACTGCGAGAGCGAGTGTGTATTTGAATACTTCTGCCGTTTCAGTAAACGATGCAGCAGTCAGCGTTACACCCGTTAAACCAGAGCCATCGAATGGACCTACGTTTAAACCAGCGATAGTGATAACCAATGCGGTCATTGTACAAATGATTACCGTATCAACGAACGGTTCTAATAGTGATACTAGACCTTCGGTGATTGGTTCTTTTGTTTTAACCGCTGAGTGAGCGATAGCTGCTGAACCTACACCTGCTTCGTTCGAGAATGTTGCACGTTTCAAGCCTTGAATTAGCGCACCAATAAATCCACCAACAACACCTTCACCAGTAAATGCACCTGTAAAGATTGCGCTGAACGCAGGGCCAACTTGATCAAGGTTAGAACCGATAACAATCAGAGCCATACCGATATACAGAGCAGCCATCCAAGGAACAACTTTTTCTGTTACCGATGCGATAGAAGGCATACCACCAACAATCACAGAGAAAACTAAAGAGGCAAGTACAAGGCCAGTGATCACACCGTATTCACTTGGTACATCAAATGCGTAAGTTAACATGGCGTGTGCTTGGTTAGCTTGGAACATGTTACCGCCGCCTAATGCGCCTAAAATACACATTAATGCGAAACCAATAGCGAGCACTTTACCTAGTCCGCCTAAACCTCTTTCACCCAGACCTTGGCTTAGGTAGTACATTGGACCACCCGAAACAACACCTGAAGGTAGGATAGTTCGGTATTTCACACCTAAGGTACACTCACAGAACTTAGAAGCCATACCCAGAAGGCCACACAAGATCATCCAGAATGTCGCGCCAGGGCCACCAATCGCAAGTGCAGCACCTACACCGGCAATGTTACCAAGCCCGACAGTACCAGAAAGCGCCGTTGTTAACGCTTGAAAGTGAGAAACCTCGCCGTCCTCTTTAGAGTTAGGATCGGTATACTTACCTTTGATAATGTCTATCGCCATGCCGACACGTTTAAATTGAACAAAGCCAAAATAAACAGTGAAGATGATCGCAGCGAGCAACAGCCAGCCAACAATCACTGGGAAGTTAGCTTCACCAATCGGTACACTTTTAAATATCAGCCCAACGAACCAACCTGTGTATTCGTTGAAAAAACCATCAACACTTTGACTTAAGTTGCTGATAGCTTGGTTAAATGATCCTTCTTCTGCAAATGCACTGGAACTAAACAATAATATAAACCCAAAAAATAATTCACGTATGTTTTTCATGGTTTTCCCTGTCTTTTTAATAAATTATGTTTGTTGCTGTTGTGTTTGTTTTCTATTTGATTTGTATATCTCAGTGGTTTATCTACTTCATTCGACGGCAACATAAACGGCTGTAGCTAGGTTGAAAAACGAAATAAATATAAGTACTGATCTTGCTTTGTATGGATATCCTTTTGGTATGTGCACCAATAAGACTATGGTATTCGGGCTACCAAGTCCCACTGATAATCCTATACATAAAAATAATGCCAACAAAGAAATTTTCACAATAAATTTACAGTTGTTCGGGTTTTGTCATCATTTGGGAATAAGTCGATGCTTTTTATGCTGAGAAAAGCATATGCAGTAGCTGCTATAGAGTCGGGTGAAGGAGAATTCAGAGTGATGGGCTGGAGGGACATAGAGGGCGCGTAGGGGATTTCGAGTATTCGATATGTTTTCGAGGTGTATAAACATTCTAAGGCTGAAAGTGTATTCGGATCTTAGGATATTAAAAAAGCCCTTTATAAGAGCTTTTTTGATGAGCGGAAAGCATGACTACTTTCCGATAGCACATAAAACTAAACGGCTCGATCACTATTGCTATTGCCAACCGTGCTTTTGCTGGATTTGTGGTAGAGCTTAAGTGCCAATAACGAACCCCACAACAAAACTTGTCCCCAGAGTAATGTCCATTGAGATGCCACCTCTTGCCAAGATGCACCCATCTGATCAAGTGCTAAGAAACCTTGGATAGCCGGTGTGCTTGGGAACAGCTGTGATAATAGCACTAACCATTCGGGCATCATTTCAACTGGCCAGATAAAACCTGAAGAGAAGATCAGTGGCATTGAACTGATTAACACTACAACCGTGACTAGCTCTCTTCGTGGCACTAACTCACCAATAAAAATCCCGATCAAACAACTGGCCAGTAAGAAGGGCAGAAGTAAGGTTAAGATCTGTGTTGTTGAGGCGAGCTGGTTTATCCCATACATCGAAAAGCTAGCGCCGAAATAGTACATCGACAACAGGTAATAAATGCCGACTAAGGTACAACAGCGGGCAAGCATCAGTTTCGCTGGAGAGGTCTTACTCCAGTAGCCAAATGTCGATTGAGCGTTTTGGGTTGCACCCACTAAACCAGAAGCCATGGCTAAGGTTTGTTGCAGGATCAACACAAAGACGGCTGGAACTACGTAATCGATGTATCCCATGCGACTATTAAACGTTGGTTTCAGGTTCAAGCTGAATGCACTGTAGCCTTTGGCTGCCGATTCTAAAGGCACACCTTCGACTAACAAATGGCTGACCTTAACTTGCGCAGCTAACGTACCACCGGCCTTGGCAAGCCCTTCAACAATGGTTCCGTAGACCAAAAAGTAAGAAGCATCACCAGCGTAAGAAAGTGTCGGGCTCTTACCGAGCAACAAGTCTTTATAGAAATCTTCTGGAATGACAAGGAATCCGCCAATCTCTTGGTTAAGCACGGCTTGTTTCGCATCGGCGATGGTGGAGTCTCGACGGACCAATTCGATCTGAGAGGTGGCATCCACCATACGCTCTAATTGATAGCTGCTTTGACTCTTATCCAAGTTCACAACCGAAGCTTTCAGTTGTTGAGGAACTTGGTTCGCGTAAGGCAATGGATACAAGAAGGAATAGAAGACCACACCACCAAATACCGTAAGAAGCACGACAGGGTTGCGCAATACCGCTAAGAGTTCTTGCTTGAGCAGTTGAGTAAAGCTCATCGTTTTACTCCTTGTTGTGCTGATGCTTCTGGCTGTGTTGACGGCGTTGTTTTTGCAGATATAGCTGCTTTTGTAGATGGATCTGCTTGTGCAGTTAGAGTTGATTGCGCCAAGTGTTTCTTAATTAGCAACATTACCACGAAAGCAGGAACTGCATACCACAACATAGAAGAGAGGCTGATCAAAGACTGTGCTGCGCTCACACCATAACTAGACTGCGCCGTTTGTACTTCGATGTAATGACTCACGGGCAATAAGCTTCTCCAAATTTGAGCAGCTGTATTCATATCTGTTACTGGAAAGGTAATACCCATGAACGCAAAGCTTGGTGCCGTAAATGCGCCAGCGAAACTCATCGCCCTTGCTGGATCAAGTGTTAAGAAGAAAAACAAACAACCCATAATGATACAACTGATCACGGTTAGCAGTTGGGCAATAGTCAATGCCACAAAGCTGCCGTTAAATGGCCAGTCTAAGAGCACATAGAACCAAAAACTAAACGCGATACCAAACATCAAAAACAAGACAAGGTAGGGCGTTAATGTTGATGCGAGTGACTTCATAGGGGCGTTGGATAACCAAGCGTGAAGCCCACGAGCTCTAACGTTCGCCGTCAAAACCAATATCGTGCCCACCACAATCATGATCTGCCACAGTGCAGGAATAACCGCAGACACCAAGAACTGTGCATAACTGGTGTTCTTGTTGAACAGCGGCGTGATCTGGCTTTGTACCGTTACTGCTTGGCCTAATGCGGATTGCACCGTGGTATCACCGTGTGACAGCTGTTTCACGACTTCAAGTTGCGCGTTAAAAGTCCCTTGAGCCTGCAGCAAGGCAGAGTTCACCAGCTTACCGATTAAGATAAATTGGCTGTTATAGAATACAGACACTTGCGGATTCAAGCCGAGCAGAAGGTCTCGGTCGAAGTGCCTTGGTATCACAACATAACCATAGATATCACGTTCGATCATCGCTTTCGCCGCATCACTCGCAGAGCTGTATTTCTGAGTGACTTGCAGCGTTGGTGACGCATCAACAAGGCGTGTGAACTGTTGCGAGATTTGACTGTGCTCAAGGTCGACAACTGCGACCGGTAAGTCACGAGCGATCCCTTGTGAAAAAATCAGCCAGATACTGGCAGCAAGCAGCAAAGGAATCCAAGTTAGGCAAGACAACAACCATTTGTCTTTGCGGACAATCGCCCACTGCCGAAGCAAGGTATTCTTCGCTCTATGATGCTCAGTTGATTGCGAGCCTCTAGATTGCGATCCAGTATATTGAGAGTTAGCAGACATAAGTCACCTAAAGCTCAACCACTAGGCTCATGCCCATACGCAGTGTTTCGCTCGTATCGACAGGGTGTGCTTCTACTTCAAAAGTACGTAAATCGAAGCCTTGTGCTGCGTCTGTTGAGCGCCAAGTTGCGAAATCACCCATTACGGCGATGTGAGTTACTTGGAAAGTTAATGATTTATCCAGAGCCGGTAGGTACGCCTCAAACTGGCTGCCTTTCTCGAAATGCTTAAGCATGTCTTCACGAACATTGAGCACAGCCCAAGCATCCTTGGTGTCGATAACAGTCACAACAGGGAAGCCTTGTGGTGCAAGTTCTCCACTGCTCAATAGAACCTGAGAGACTTCGCCATTAAACCAGCTGTGGATCTGTGTGTCTTTTGCGTAAGCTTCAACTTCTGCTACCGCACCCGCTGCCATTAACGCTTTTTGAGCGGCGGCCACTTTGGTTTCGTCACGCGCACCTTCTTGCGCTAATTGATACATTTGGAATGCAGCGCTTTCGGTGTACTTCGCCGCTTGCCACTGTGTTTTGGCTTCATCACGCTTCTGCTCGGCAACCACACCATCGTTGTAAAGGTTGTTTACACGTTGGTAGGTTTTGTCCATCAGATCGGCAGCTGCTTTGGCTTTCAACCATTGGTCTTTAGCCGCTTGGATCTGTTGAGTACGCGCGCCATTCTCTGCTTCTTGTGCTAATGCACCAGCGGCTTTCTGACCAGCTTTTGCTTGCTCTAGCTTCGCATCAATCTCAGGGCTTAGTAGAGAGAAGATCAATTCGCCTTTTTCAACCGAATCGCCTTTGCGCACGAATATTTCATCAATTCTGCCAGGTACTTTCGATGAGATGCTGTATTGCTGCACATCGATTTGACCTTGAAGCTTAACCGGCTGAGGTTGATAAGCTTGATAGAAACTGTATCCGACCCAGCCAATAACGCCGATACCAACTAAAGATAGAAGAAGGGGCTTAATAGGTTTCATGAATTATCCTTTTGACTGGCTAACGGTGTCTGTTTTTGAGTCGAAATCAGACGGAACAGAGGAGGTTAAGTAACTGGAGTAAGCATTCATTTCGCTGGTTAGCGCTAACAGCTTGTTGAGAGAGATTAGGTATTTGAAGCGAGCAGCAGATTGCTGGGTTTTAATGCTCGCAAGATAAAGCTCGGCATCAACTACTTCTAATGAGTTAGATAACCCTTGTGTGAAGGCTTTTTTACGAAGTAATAGGTTTTCCTGAGCTAAAGACAAGCTCGAGTTTAGGCCTTGAACCTCTTCAATGGCTTGGTTTGCTTCAAGGTAAGTCTTTTGTACCAACACGGTTAAGTCTTGCTTAGCTTGTGACTTAAGGAATTGAACCTGTGATACGGCACTGTGAGCCGCAGCGACTTTGTCGGAACGGCCAGAGGTATCAAGCAGTGGCACATTCACACCAATGCCAACCAACCAATCGGGTTTCATTTCACTGGCTAGAGAGTCATCTTCATAAAGGCTGTAATCACCATAAAGGTAAACCTCTGGGTAGTATTTACCTTTCTCGGCTTTAATTAAGCTGCTTGCTTGTTTCTCTTTTGCATCAAGAATCTTAAGGCCGGGGTAGGTAATGAGTGTCTGGTCAATGAACACGTCCATATGAGGCAGGTTCTTATTGATAAACAGTTGTTCAGAGGGTTCTACACTTTCATTTTGACCAAGGATTTGGGTCAACGCCAATTGCGCAATTTTAAGATCGTTCTGAGCTTTCGTGCGCTCTACAATCGCTTTATCTAAAGAAGCATCGGCTTGTAGGCGTTCTACTCGGGCGATTTGTCCTTGCTGTTCAAGCTTGATGGCGAAATCACGATGCTGAGTTAAGCCTGCTTCAACGGCTTGACGCGTTCTCACCACGTCTTCCGCTAAGATCACCGAGAAGTAATACTTACTTAAGTCTTCGTAGCGAGCTTGTTTCTCCATCAACAGTTGGCTTTGCGCTTCTTCGCTTTTACCTTCAGCGGCATTTTGCGCAGCGGTTATTCGACCACCAGTGAAGATAGGCCACACAGCACGAATGGAAGAGCTAAAGATGTCTTGTTCGGTAATGGTTGAGGTGATGCCACCTAACTGAGCTAAGAAGGGAGCAAATGCTGGATTTACGCCGCTTAAGCTGTCACCGAACTGTTCACCATTAATCGTCACATCACTATCAAGGTGCGTGTAGTTAGCCCCTAAGGTAATAGAAGGTAGATTAAGGCTACTTGTTGAGTTCTGAAGGTGTTGATAACGTTCAACGTTGGCTTGTTGAGCCGCAAGTGAGTTGTTGTTTTCTTGCAATATTTGCCACGCTTCAGAAAAAGTGAGCGGAGCTGCATAGCCTGGCGAAGCCATAGTGCCGAGAAGCATACTGGCGATCGCAAGGTATCGGAATTTTGGTTTGGTCATCTGCATTAAATACCAATTAGAGTATTAACTCTAATGTTAACAGGGCGATAGTCATTTGTCTTGAATAGATTGTCTCATATGAATAGAAATTTTCATAACTCGTTAATCAAGTGTAAATAAGATTGAGTGACGTGAATATCAAAGATAAATGAAACTTAAAAAGCACGCATAAGCGTGCTCTTTAAGTTCAGTATAGAAGTGTTTTTACAAAATGAAGTGGCTTATTTAAAGCTAGGACAATGGTGATCGGCGCGCCATACCAATTGTCTTGAACCTTGCATTGTTTGTAATAAATCTCTCCCTGACATTTGCGGGAATGCTAACAATACCTTGAGATCGAGTGGGGAGGTGCCATCTTTCTCATAGGCTCTTACGTGAGTAAAAGTCGATTGTAAGTGTTTGAACAGCATAGTCTTAGTAAGACAAATTCCAAAGTTATCGCGTTTCATTGCCTTGTTTCCTTTTCAACAATGTTTATACGTTATGTTTGTTATCCTGTTTCTATTGGACGTTGCCACTGACTGATCGATACCTCCTGCTCATCAATGTTTTATTATTGGGTGATGCTTTTATCAGTCACCTCTTCGTTGTCTGGCTAGCCGAGTTTGAAATAGCGATGGATGAATAGGGGAGAATACTTAATCCGTTTGTTCATCATTCGTAACGGCGAGCGTGCAACTTTTAGTTATAGATACGTCCAGCGAGCGAAGGGTTGTTGCTATTTTGTTAATCGAAGTTTCGATTCAAAGCGCGGTCTGAAAATCATGACCTATGGCTTAGCAACAATAAACTTCTTCATATGCAACCATTATAATTGTATTTATTTTAAACAACCTAAAAAACACCTAAAAGCTTAGTGATCTAGCTCAATATTTATTCGTTTATTTTGGTTTTTAAGCTAATCAGTCCTAAAAATGAACGATTAATCGAGATGAACAACGTAAAGGATTATCAATTAACAATCTGCTCAATTATTTAGTTGAGTAGCAGTCACAAATTCACGCCCCTAGAAAGGTCATGCGATTAACTTGGTGTTAACATTGATCGTCTAACACTAGGGACGGTGGAATATGAAATGGAGCAGTATCAGTTTCCGTAAAAGGTTACTGATTATCATGACGGTCACTGGCCTCGTTGAACTTTTGATTCTTGCAGCTGCTGGTTTTTACTACATCAAACAATCTCAAGAACAAGAGATGGGTTTGAAAGCGTTAGGTGTTGCTGAATTTCTATCTGAATCGCCGCTTGTCACCAGCATTATTCAAGAAAATGGAACGTTGGACCCTAATGGCGTTCCCTACGTTTTGTCTGAAGAAACCCAAGTTAAATTTCGTAACCTTACTCAGCTCATTGGCGCGGCGTTTATCGTTGTTGGAGATGATAAAGGTATCCGCCTGATTCACCCTTATGATGACAGGCTCGGTAAACCCATGCGTGGTGGCGATAACCAAAAAGCATTGGTATTGGGCGAGTCTTATGTGTCGACAGCCAAAGGATCGCTGGGTTTTTCAGTTCGTGGTAAATCCGCGGTAAAAGACACCCAAGGTACCGTTATTGGTGTGGTGTCAGTTGGTTACTTATTGGATTCTTTACAAGATCGAATCGAACCTTACTTAGCCTTTTTGATTGTGATGGCGTTGCTGGTGGTTGCGGTCAACGCTTTGATTTCGAGTTATGTATCTCGCCGTTTTCAACGCGCTATTTTGGGCTTTGAGCCTGAAGAGATAGGCCGGTTGTATGTTGAGCTAGATGTAACCATGAGTACCGTGAAAGAGGGCATTCTGAGCATCGATAAGCACGGCATTTTACGTTCAATTAATAAGAGTGCCTGCGATATTTTATCGATAGACAGGGATAAAGCACTCAATCAACAGCGCCTTTCTGATGTATTGCCAGGCAGTGATTTAGAACAACTGCTATCAACCGGCGACACCGACCACGATGTTGAGTTGTATTTAAACAATAAGCGAATCATTGCTAACCGAAGCCCGATTATAGTGGCAGGTGAGGTGGTCGGGGCGGTATCGAGTTTCCGATTACGAGATGAAATCAACGATTTAACAGACCAGCTCTCACAAACCAAAGAATATGCTGATCTACTGCGTTCACAAACCCACGAGCATCAAAACAAGCTCAACACCATCAGTGGCTTGATTCAGATGGGCGAGCTGGACTCTGTTCAACAATTGATTGGTCAAGAAACCGCTCATTACCAGAGCTTAATTGAGTTCTTAAGAGAGACGGTGAAAGACCCTCTTATTGCAGGCATGCTTTTAGGCAAAACAGAGCGAGCTCGAGAGATTGGGTTAGAGCTTAAAGTGGAAAAGGGATCAAGGCTTGAAGCTCTGCCTAGCTGGTTAAACGCGGATGACGTTGTCACAATTCTTGGCAACCTGATTGATAACGCCTTTGACGCCACCATGACGGCGATTAAGCAAGAGGGTCAAATTGCGCCAGCGCGTCGGGTTATTGAAGTTTCAATCAGTGATTTTGGTAATGAAATTATCGTAGAAGTAGAAGACAAAGGGTGCGGTTTGCCGAAAGAGTTGGCGACCAAAGCACTCACCGAAAAAGGCGTATCGAGCAAAGCGAAGCAAAATCGTGGTGTGGGTTTGTATCTGATAAAGCAGCTGGCAGACCGATATCAAGGGCAGCTTGAAATGGTCGACAACCACGATTTTGGCACGCGAATGACGGTTTATCTGCCAAAAGAAGAACAATAATTAAGCACGAAACGATCTTGCGAAGATCATCGTGACGGAAAAAGCATGGTTAAAGGAAGAACATAAATGAACGCAATCACGAGAGTCATGGTCATTGAAGATGATATTGCGATTGCAGAGCTACACCATCGTTATTTAGAACAGATGGGTGGCTTTGACGTGGTCGGCATTGCCACCACACAGTCTGAAGCGCTCATGCAACTGGACATCTTAAAACCTGATTTGGTGTTATTGGACGTGTACCTGCCGGACGGGTGTGGGCTCGATATTCTTAATCACGTAAGAGGGAGCAATCAAGGCTGCGACGTTATCTTGATTACTGCTGCTCGGGATGTGGATACGCTGCAGCAGGCAATGCGCGGGGGAGTGGTGGATTACCTATTAAAACCAGTCATGTTTCCTCGTTTGGAAGCAGCACTGAAGAAGTATCAGTCACAGTTACAAGAGTTCGAAAGCGTGTCTGATTTGAACCAAGGTTTGGTTGATAAGATGCTGCAAGCCAATGCCAAAGCGGACTCAGGAAAAGTATCAACCTTGCCCAAAGGAATTGATGGCGTAACGTTGGATAAGATCAGAGCCATTTTTCAGCAAGCTGATGCCGTTAATATTACCGCCGATGAAGCCGGAGAACGAATTGGTGCTAGCCGAACCACCGCCAGACGCTATTTAGAATTTTTGATTACCACTGGTGAGTTAGTCGCAGACTTAAATTACGGTACCGTAGGTCGCCCGGAGCGCTGCTACAACAAAGCGCAAAGATAAACACGACACCATCAAAATAAATATAAAGCCAGTTGAATAAGCTGGTTTTACCTTTTTCTCCCTTTCCTATTGCTCACTCCACCGACCAGATACCGTTCTTTCTTGACTACACTGTTTGAGAATGCCGATTTGCTTCACCCGTGGGTTAAATGAACGGAACTATCGATTAGAATTTGTTCGAAATGAGTCAATATTTAATCGATTGCTTTCACAGTGGTTGATGTAAATCAAATAGTCATAGACAATACTGTCCCGAATAGAGGTGATAGCTTTCACCCTCGTTTACCAAACGCATTCTCAAATTTAATAGGCGCTTACTATTGATGTAATAGTTAAGACCTATTATCTATTTTCGTATGTCGCTGATACCTTTGGCGAATACTAAAAACCTTGTTTTTATAGGAAAGATGATGGTAATACCTGAAAACAGCAGCATCGTTATTTTTGGTGCGTCGGGAGATCTAACTTACCGCAAGTTAATTCCTGCTCTATACCACCTGTATGCTAGCAATCAACTACCAGAATCCTTTGCGATTCTTGGAGTGAGCCGTACTGAGTACAGCGATGAGTCTTACCGTGAGAAGCTGAAGAAGTCTCTTCAGGAAATGGAAAAAACTGAACCAGAGACGCTGAATGCATTTATTGAACATCTGCATTACCAAGCGATCAATACTTCAGATGTAGACGACTATGCTCGTTTAGCACAACGTCTAGACAAGCTTGAGCAAGACTACCAATTCGAAAACCATAACACATTGTTCTACTTGGCAACCCCGCCAAGCCTATACGGTGTGATTCCAGCAAACCTTGCTGCGCATGGCCTTAACGATGAATCGAACGGCTGGCGTCGTCTGATCATCGAAAAACCATTTGGTTACGACTTAGCATCAGCTCAAGCGTTGGATGAAGAGATCCATCATCACTTCCAAGAACACCAGATCTACCGTATCGACCATTACCTTGGTAAAGAGACGGTTCAAAACCTTCTAGTGCTTCGTTTCTCAAACGCGATGTTTGAACCACTGTGGAACCGTAACTTCATTGAATACGTTGAAATCACAGGTGCTGAGTTCCTTGGCGTTGAAGAGCGTGGCGGATACTACGACGGTTCTGGCGCAGTTCGCGACATGTTCCAAAACCACCTGCTGCAAGTGCTAGCGATGGTAGGTATGGAGCCGCCTGCACAAATTAACGCTGATTCTATTCGTGATGAAGTGGTTAAAGTGCTTCAGTGTCTGAAACCATTAGAAGAAGATGATCTGCGTAAAGACTTAGTATTAGGTCAGTACACAGCATCAGATGTTCGTGGTCAGCACCTACTAGGTTACCGTGAAGAGCATGGTGTAGCGGATGATTCTCGTACCGAGACTTACATCGGCTTGAAAGCTCACATCAATAACTGGCGTTGGAATGGTGTTCCTTTCTACGTACGTACAGGTAAACGCTTACCAACACGTGTGACTGAAATCGTGATTCACTTTAAGAACACGCCACACCCAGTATTTGGTCAAGATGCACCAGAGAACAAGCTGATTATCCGCATCCAACCGGATGAAGGTATTCAGATGAGCTTTGGTTTGAAAGAGCCAGGCGCAGGCTTCAAAGCAAAAGAAGTGAAAATGAACTTCTCTTACTCTGACTTGCCTGAAACTCAGATGCTGACGGCTTATGAGCGTCTTCTTCTTGATGCACTGAACGGTGATGCGACTCTGTTTGCACGTACCGATGCGGTAGAAGCATGTTGGAAGTACGTTCAACCAATCTTAGACTTCAAGCAAGATCCTCAAGCACTGTTTGGCTATGCTTGTGGTACTTGGGGCCCACAGGAAGCAGATGAACTTCTGCAACGTGATGGCCGCGCATGGCGTTTCCCATGCAAAAACTTAACAGACACGGATTACTGCGAACTATGATCAATCACAAGATCTTTGCAACGCCTGAACTGGTTGTTGAAAACCTAGCAAATGAAATGAAAGCATACAGCGAGCAGGGCAAACCTGTTCACATTTCACTGTCTGGTGGCAGCACGCCAAAAATGCTTTTCAAACTTTTAGCACAGGCGCCATACGCGGAAGGTATTCAATGGAATAACCTTCACTTCTGGTGGGGCGACGAACGTTGCGTTGTACCAGACGACGCTGAAAGCAATTTCGGTGAAGCAAACGCGCTCTTATTTTCAAAACTAAAAGAGTTTACTCAAGTAAACCTTCCTGCTGAAAACATCCACCGCATCCGTGGTGAGGATGAACCAAAAGCAGAAGCAGAGCGTTTCGCAAAAGAGATGGCAGACGTAATCCCAACAGAAAACGGCACGCCTGTATTCGATTGGATTCTGCTTGGTGTTGGCGCAGACGGTCACACAGCTTCACTATTCCCGGGCGCAACCAACTACCAAGATGAGAACCTGTCTGTACTGGCTTCTCACCCTGAGTCTGGTCAAATCCGTGTTTCTAAAACCGCAAAAGTTTTAGAAGCAGCAAAACGAATCAGCTACCTAGTACTGGGTGCAGGTAAAGTTGAGATCGTTAAAGAAATTCATACTACTCCTGCTTCAGAGTTGCCTTACCCGGCAGCGAAAATCCAGTCTAAAACTGGCGAGACAGAGTGGTTCCTAGATTCAAATGCAGCAAGTGCTATCGCATAAGTGCGAATAGCCGCAAGGAGATATAAATAATGAAAGGTGATATCGGTGTAATTGGCCTAGCAGTAATGGGTCAGAACCTTATCCTAAACATGAACGACCACGGCTTCAAAGTTGTGGCTCATAACCGTACTGCTGCTAAAGTAGACGAGTTCCTAGAAGGCCCAGCTAAAGGTACTAACATTGTTGGTGCTTACTCTCTAGAAGAGCTAGTTGAGAAGCTAGAAGCGCCACGTAAAGTGATGCTTATGGTTCGTGCTGGTGACGTTGTAGACACGTTCATCGAAAATCTAATCCCACTTCTAGACGAAGGCGACATCATCATTGATGGTGGTAACACTAACTACCCAGACACTAACCGTCGAGTAGCGCATTGTCGTGAGAAAGGCATCCACTTCATCGGTACTGGTGTATCTGGTGGTGAAGAAGGTGCTCGTTTCGGTCCTTCAATCATGCCAGGTGGTGCGGCTGAAGCTTGGGAAGCGGTTAAGCCAATCTTCCAAGGTATCTCGGCAAAAACTGACGCTGGTGAGCCTTGCTGTGACTGGGTTGGTAACGACGGTGCTGGTCACTTCGTTAAGATGGTACACAACGGCATCGAATACGGTGACATGCAGCTTATCACTGAAGCATACCAGTTCATGAAAGATGGCCTAGGTATGTCTGCTGACGAGATGCAAGCAGTATTCGCTGACTGGAACAAGACTGAGCTAGACAGCTACCTAGTTGAAATCACTGCTGACATCCTTGGCTACAAAGATGAAGACGGTGAAGCGCTAGTTGAGAAGATCCTAGACACTGCAGGCCAAAAAGGTACGGGTAAGTGGACGGGTATCAACGCACTAGACCTAGGTATCCCACTAACACTGATCTCTGAGTCTGTATTCTCTCGTTGCCTGTCTGCTCTTAAAGACCAACGTGTTGAAGCTGAAGCTTTGTTTGAGAAGACAATCACTCCAGTTGAAGGCGACAAGCAAGAGTGGGTTGATGCACTACGTCAAGCTCTACTGGCTTCTAAGATCATCTCTTACGCTCAAGGTTTCATGCTAATGCGTGAAGCGTCGAACGAAAACGGCTGGGACCTAAACTACGGTAACGTAGCGCTAATGTGGCGTGGTGGTTGTATCATCCGTTCTGCATTCCTAGGCAACATACGTGATGCGTACGAAGCAAACCCAGACATCGCGTTCCTAGGTTCTGACGAGTACTTCAAAAACATCCTACAAGGCAGCCTAGTGGCATGGCGTAAAGTAGCAGCGAAATCTCTAGAGTCTGGTATCCCAATGCCATGTACGATTTCTGCGCTATCTTTCCTAGACGGTTACACAACTGCACGTCTACCAGCGAACCTGCTTCAAGCTCAACGTGACTACTTCGGTGCTCACACTTACGAGCGTACTGACCGTCCACGTGGTGAATTCTTCCACACAAACTGGACTGGTACAGGCGGCGATACTGCTTCTACAACTTACGACGTATAATCGTTAGTTAGAATCAGTAGAGAACAAATTTGTTCTTTCAGCTGCAAACTAGAAAACAAAAGGATGCCTCAGTGGCATCCTTTTTTGTTGGTTCACGTTCTCTTACTTGGGCCTGAATAACAAAGGTGCCATAGTTTAAGCTGTCATTAAATGCGGCTGAGCATCGTCATTGTATTGCTCCCGAATTGCCATAAAGCCGTCTAGGTTTTGTTTAGGCGCTTCAACCCACTCTGGGTCAAACATTGAACCAGTGTTTGCTTCTATATAGGCCATCACCTCATTCAGTGACCAAGCGTGTTTATAGGCTCTTTTACTCATTAACGCATCGAATACGTCTGCCAGTTAATAGCGTATGCGCTATTGCTTAACTAAAGTGCTGTTAATGATGATCTGGACGTTAAATAACCATTTTAAAATTAAATGAAAAGATAAATAGGATAACGCACATGCTTTATGCCATCATAAAGACATAAACAAGGGCAATGGAAATAATGCCCAAATGATTGAGCTAGAAGCGGTCAGTGATGACGGTGTTCTAGAGTAAATTCAAGGCCTTTAGTTGCCTTGAAAAAGGTAATGTTATGACTGAAGAAGAAAGAATCGAACTGCAACAAAATAACCCGCTACACGGCTTAAAGCTTGAAACCATGATCACTGAATTAGTGGATCATTATGGTTGGGAAATTTTAGATGCGGCAATGCGTATGAACTGCTTTAACACTAAGCCTACAGTGGCAAGCGCAGTTAAATACCTGAAGAAAACCGAATGGGCTCGTGAGAAGGTTGAAAACTTCTACCTTTACCGTTTCAAGCGCATGCCTAAAGCATCGGACATCGAATACCAGATGCCTCCGCGTTCACGTACATTCCGCCATGGGCTAGAGCCTCGTGAGCCAATGGAACTAACGGTTGAGTCTATCCACGCTTCTCAAGCTAAAGCTGCGTCTGCATTTAAAGAGCGCCGCGGCGGTAACGGTCGTAACTTCCGTCGTTAATAAGAAGGCGTCGTTAGATAAGGCGTCGACGATTAGTACGCCTAATTAGATAAGCGAAAAACACAAAAGGAGCCTATGAGCTCCTTTTTTAATTCGTTCGATTTAAACCGTAAATGGCTAAGCTTCGCGGTTCTTTCTTTGATTCTTCCAAAGATCGGTGACATAAACGATTGCACTGATAAGTAAGAATAGCGCTGACACAGAAAACAGAGCGGGCATTTTTAGGATCCACGCGAATGTGGCAGCAAGAAAAGCGACAAAGCAAATGAGTCGACTTGATGACATGACATGACCGAGTTTAATGTTCATAACGCCTCCTAATGAAGTCTCACTTTCGACAGGAGAAGTATCCCACCCTTGGAAAAATAAAGGCTAAAAAACAGTCTAAATTGTTATCAAATTTACTAATTGAAGGACTCGTCTCACACATATCGACACGGTTATTTTATAAGTAATAAAATAGCGAGATAGGTAATGCGAGAGTCAGCTTTCCCGCTGTGTTTTCCAGTTAGAATTAGATTCAGTTTCGGGTTTAATTAGTGTCAAACCGACTTAGCATAAAACCTAGTTATTATAGAAAAAGTAAGCGGTGATTAAGAAACTCGCGATGATCACTGTATTACGAACATATTGTTGTGGGATGCGGCGAGAGACTTTTGCTGAATAATAACCACCAACCAATGTACCCAATAATACAGCCATGCCAGACGGCCAATTAATCGAACCATTTACGATAAAAAACACGATCGCTGCGAGGGAAGCACACGCGGACACGAGCAGTTTGATGCCATTCATCACGTTGATGTTGGTGTAACCAGCCAGCGCCAAATAGCTCAATGTCACAATGCCCAAACCTGCATTAAAATACCCACCGTAGATACAGACAATCAAAAGTAATAAAGCGGAAAAGAATGCGCCTGCGCTAGTGGCGTGCTTATGTTTTGCTGTAGCTTGTTTAAGCCATTTATTGAGCGTGCCGCCAAACGTGAAAAGCAGAGCAGCATACAGCAACAGCCAAGGGACAGATTGAGTGAACAGAGCTTCTGGTGTGTGCAGCAGTAAAAATGCCCCGATACCACCGCCAATCACACATAAAGCTATAGTCAGTTTTAGCTGCTTAGTACCAGATTGAATTTCGTGGCGCAGAGCGTAGGCTCCGCTAATGTATCCAGCACACGAAGCAAAGGTATTGGTCGCGTTGGCTGCTATTGGTGGAACGCCAGCAAATAACAAAGCAGGGAAAGTGATGAAGCTGCCGCCACCCGCAATGGAGTTAAGCACACCGCCAACCACCCCTGATAAGAATAGAATCAACCAATCCATAGTTTTAGAATCCAATACGTTAACTAACTGGTTACCTTACTTGAATTTGTTATGAATATCAGCGCCATGTGTGTTGTAAAGATAGGTTTGTGAGTTTGCTACCACCTTAGAGCTGTGGTTTTTTGAAATAGCTGGTACGAAAAAAGGAGTCTGAGGCTCCCTTTATTTCGTTTTGTTTTCTAGGCTAAGCCAAGTTTATACTTCAACAGGCTTTGCTCTAAAGCTCTTGAACAGCTTAACCAGAATAGGACTAGATAGAACCAATACCGCTAAAATAGTGAAGGTCATAGTGATAGGGCGTTCCCAAAGGAAGCTGAGTTCACCATCACTGATCATCAGTGCGCGTCTCAAGTTCTCTTCCATCAAACCACCTAATATGAAGCCAAGCAGTAACGGTGCGAGCGGGAAGTTGGCCAGCCTTAACGCTATCGCCGCCATTGCCACAATTAGCATCACAAACACATCCATCGTGTTGAAAGACACCAAGTACACGCCTGTGATTGAGAAGAAAATGATCATTGGCAGTAGTACCGTTCTTGGTACCGCTAGCAGTTTAGAGATATATGGGATCAACGGTAGGTTTAAGATAACCAGCACGATGTTGCCAAAGTACATCGAGATAATCACCGACCAAAATACGTCTGGGTGATCAACGAACAAGCGAGGACCCGGCTGAATACCGTAGGCAATCAATGCACCAAGCATAATTGCTGTAGTACCAGAGCCCGGAATACCGAGTGTTAACAGCGGTACAAATGAACCACTTGAAGCTGCATTGTTTGCTGATTCAGGAGCCACAAGACCACGAATACTGCCTTTACCGAACTCTTTCTGCTTGTCTTTTGGCGCGAGGCTACGCTCCATACCGTAACTTAGGAATGCCGCAATAGTGGCACCTGCGCCCGGTAGAACACCGGTAAAGAAACCGAGAATAGAAGATCGAATTGAAACTGGTGCCACTTCTTTGAACTCTTCTTTGGTGACCTTCATGCTACCAATATCCGACATCTTTTGGCTTTCTTCCGCGCTGGTGTCTTGCTCTGGTTTTAGAATACCCATTAAAGTCTCACCTAAAGCGAAGGTTGCCATAGCAAGAAGTAGGAAACTAAAGCCATCCATCAGGTCTGTTAGACCAAACGTGAAACGCTCAACACCAACGCCTTTGTCGATGCCAACAGTAGACAGCATCAAACCAAGAATGGTCATCATCCATGCCTTGATTACCTGACCTGGGCCCGCAAACGCCGCTACTGCCGATAAACCTAACAACATCAATGCGAAGTAGTCTGAAGACTGGAAGCTCAATGACACGCTGGCTAAAGCCGGAGCCGCAATCAAAAGCATGATTGCCGAAAGTGTGCCACCAGTGAAAGAAGAGTAAGCCGCGAGTGCAAGTGCTTTACCCGCTTGGCCTTTTTGTGCCATCGGGTAGCCATCGAATGCGGTTACTACCGTTGAAGAACAACCTGGAGCGTTGATTAATATTGATGACGTCGAGCCACCAAATACAGCGCCATAGTACACACCAGCCATCAAGATTAGGCCAGAAGAAGGGTCTAGGCCGTATGTAATCGGGATCATCAACGCGATTGCTGAAATTGGACCTAACCCCGGTAGCATACCGATGAAGGTACCCACGAAACAGCCCACAATTACCATCATGATGTTCATTGGCATCACAGCGGTAGAAAGTCCTTGTAAAATTCCGTCTAACA
This sequence comes from Vibrio sp. 10N.247.311.13, assembly GCF_041467595.1. NCBI lineage: Bacteria > Pseudomonadati > Pseudomonadota > Gammaproteobacteria > Vibrionales > Vibrionaceae > Vibrio > Vibrio sp. 10N.247.311.13. Next base: position 29,292 of record NZ_JBFSUX010000060.1, read on the forward strand.
TAATGTTATCCCTACCAAAGAGTGAAGATTAAACCAGGCTCTAGGTAGATATCTAAGCCTTGAGTTAATAAAAGAAAGAACGCGATAACGAAAGGAAACGACGCGCCAAATAAAACAGTTTTGCGGCGCTCACCCAACAGGTAAAAGCCTGCAAGTAAGAAGAAGCTGGTTGCTAAAACAAAGCCAAGATAAGTCAGCCCAACACCGTACAGTGCCATTAACACCAAGAAGCCAATCAGCAGTTTCCAGTTCAGCGGCGTAGTGTCGCATGTAACTTTTTTATCCGGCTGTCCGGTTATAAGCAGGATCAACGAAAGGCCAATGCCGATAAACGTTAGCAGGATAGGTAAGGTTCTTGCTGTGAAGGGTTCGTACTCGTCACCGGGGAACAAAGGAATCAGCGTGGTTTGATAGCCGTAGCACAAGCTCGCCAGCATAAAGATCATGGCTCCGATGCGATCCTTCGAAAGCAAAGATTCCTTACTCAGAAATTTGGTTGGTAAGTCCGACATATCCAACTCCATTTGGGGTGGTATAAAAAGTAAAAAAGCCGCACATGAGCGAGTTAATGAAGAATGTCTGGGATCACTAACCAAAGGTGAGCGAATTACATGACTTGGTTAAGTCACTTGCTTCTACAACGAATCAGCAAGCTTTAGCAATACACTACGAATAAACAAAGGAGTTTTAGTTAACTCATGTACGGCGAAACAGGAAAGAGTAAGAGGGCACAAAGACCCTCTCTGGTTGTTGGTTACTTCAAGAAACCAAGCTCACGCATTAGATCGCCCATCTGTTTTTCTTGGTCTTCTAGGAAGGCGTAAAAATCTTTGTCAGCTTTGTAGTTGTCGATCCAACCGTTACGGTCACGAACCACTTGCCACTCATCGGTTTTGTACATTTTGCCAAGAGCTTCGTTCCACTCGTCGATTTTTGCTTGGCTTGTACCCGGTGCCGCAAAGAAACCACGCCAGTTAGCAAATACTGTCTCGTTGCCGTATTCAGTCAGTGTTGGGATGTTAGGCGCAGCGTCAAGACGCTTTGGAGCCGTCACAGCAAGCACTTTTACTTGGCCAGACTTAGACATCTCTAGTACTTCACCAAGGCCCGTTGAAAGCAGCTGTGTTTCGCCAGAAAGCAGTGCCGCCATCGCTTTACCGCCAGCATCGTAGGCAATGTAACGCACTTTCTTCGCATCAAAACCTTCGCCTTTGAACGCTGCCGCAACCACAAGGTGATCCATGCTGCCACGGGCTGAACCGCCAGCAATTTTCACTTTACGTGGGTTGGTTTCGAACTCTTTAACGACGTCTTCCCAAGTGTCGTACTTAGAATCCGCAGGAGCGACGATTGCGCCGTAATCGGCAATGGTTGCTGCTACCGCAGGGCGGGATCGCACTTTGTTAACAAATATGATCTAATAGCGTCAAACCCTTAG
>NZ_JBFSUX010000061.1:0-30617 GCF_041467595.1 Vibrio sp. 10N.247.311.13
AAGGGTATGAACTCGCTAAGTCTCTTGATTAACCAGACTTGTGATCAAGAGACAGGCTAAGTAAGCTGGCTTTTTTGTGTTCGCCTAACATGTTTCTCCAAAACTGTGATTAAGGTGGAATAATTTTCAAAAACACTCATAATGCACTCTGTTTTTCACCAGTTGGATATTTCCATTGAGCACTTCAAAATTCTCTTCAATCGCCCTTAAACCAGAGCTTCTAAATACGTTAGATTCTCTTGGTTATACTGAAATGACGCCGATCCAAGCGTTAAGTCTTCCTACTATCCTAAATGGCAAGGACGTTATCGGTCAGGGTAAAACGGGTTCAGGTAAAACAGCTGCTTTCGGTTTAGGCGTGCTGCAGAACCTACGCGTTAAGCGTTTCCGTGTTCAGTCTTTAGTGTTATGTCCGACTCGTGAGCTTGCAGACCAAGTAGCAAAAGAGATTCGTACTCTTGCTCGTGGTATTCACAACATTAAAGTGCTGACACTATGTGGCGGTATGCCAATGGGCCCACAGATTGGTTCACTAGAGCATGGCGCACACATTCTTGTAGGCACACCTGGTCGTATTCTTGATCACCTAGAGAAAGGCCGCATTGACCTGTCTGAGCTGAACACACTTGTGTTAGATGAAGCGGATCGCATGCTAGAGATGGGTTTCCAAGACGCTTTGGATGCTGTGATTGAAGCGGCGCCAAAAGAACGCCAAACTCTGCTATTCAGTGCGACTTTCCCTAAACAGATCAAATCTGTTGCAGACCGCATTATGCGCAATCCAGAAATGGTGAAGGTTGAATCAACACACGATCACTCAAGCATCCAACAACACTTCTACAAGTTAGAAGGTTCTGAAGCTCGTGATGACGCTCTAGAGCTGCTGTTGTTGCATCACCAACCGGAGTCTGCGGTTGTGTTCTGTAACACTAAGAAAGAAGTGCAGAACGTAAACGATGAGCTAAGCCACCGCGGTTTCAGTGTTATCGAACTTCATGGTGACATGGAACAGCGTGAACGTGACCAAGCTTTGGTTCAGTTCTCAAACAAAACCATCTCGATTCTAGTGGCGACAGACGTTGCGGCTCGCGGTCTTGATGTTGATAACCTAGATGCTGTGTTCAACTTTGAATTGTCTCGCGACCCTGAAGTTCACGTACACCGTATTGGTCGTACTGGCCGTGCAGGAAGCAAAGGCGTAGCGATCAGCTTTTTTAGTGAAAAAGAGATGTACCGTGTTGCTCAAATTGATGAGTACATGGACATGCCAATCGAGCCATCTGAACTGCCAGCAAAACCAATTGCTAAGCCGTACTACTCAAACATGGTTACCATCCAAATTGATGGCGGTAAGAAAGCTAAGCTTCGTGCTGGTGATATTCTTGGCGCACTGACGGGCCAAGGCGGCATTGATGGTAAATCAGTAGGTAAGATCAATCTGTTTGCAATGCGTGCTTACGTAGCGGTAGAAAGATCTGTGGCTAAAAAAGCACTGAACAAAATCGAATCAGGTAAAATGAAGGGTCGTCAATTCCGCGCCCGAATCCTGAAGTAATTCGAGACTGAATCCCTTTGCTGCGATATGTCTAATTAACGACATTGCTAATTAATGGCATTGCAGTAAAGGGTGTTCCACAAAATGCCACTTAAGTTTCTTATCTTAGGTTTATCGACCTAGTCCTCTATACCAAAGCATTATTCATCGGGTCTTATCGAATAAAGATCGTTGATATGTTTTCCTTCGCTAAGATACCAAGTCATCGCTTCCTGTCGATTGTGAACCAATATCGTGATTGTGGTTATTGAACCATCATCAAAATAACAAAGCTCATATTCTAAATCGCTTGGATGATCAGGAATAGCGGCCATAGCTTCCCTCCCAAATATCAATCATTTTAAATACGTCAACCCAACTCATTTATAGGGTTCGTATCACGTCAAATGAGTAATAAAATCAAGTCACATCACTGCCATTAATTATTTTTAGTTTAATCATTTGCCTAAATAGCTAGATTAGCAAGTTTGGGTCTCAATTTATCTCAAAGTTCTTACGACCACTGTTTATTAAGACTACTTTTATAAGAGCTAGAATTAGCGTTATAAAAACTGGGCTAACCTTAAAGGGATGAGTTAATCGGTTTGTGGCTTTGTTGAATGTCGTGAGAGGGTAGAATGAGAAAGTGCCGGTGGTTAGTTTTAGTGATCTGTTTTCTATTTACTGGGTGCGGGACCAAGTTCGCCTATAACAATATAGGTTGGTTTGTCGTTAGCTATATAGAAGATTTTGTTTCCCTCTCAAATAGCCAAGAATCAGAGCTTGAAGAGCGATTAGATATATTACAGAAATGGCATAAAGAAACTCAGCTACCTCTGTACATCTCGCAATTAGAAGCGATTCAAAACGTAGATCGGTCGGATATGAATCCCGCTTTTATTGTGGGCCAAAGTGAACAAACGAAAGAGCATATTCGCACAATCGTCAATAAGTTCGCTCCAGATATTTACGCCTTGAGTATGCAGCTTAGCCCTAAGCAAGACAGGGAGTTTTTAAAGAACTTTCGTGAAAAGCAGCAAGACTATTATGAAGAAAGGTTGTCGTTGAACGATGACGATTCGAGAGAGCGATACCGAAACAGAATAGAAGAGCGTGCAGAACGGTGGTTAGGTTCAGTATCGAAAGAACAAAAACAGATTATTTTGGCTTGGTCTAAAGAGTGGGTAAATACCAATAGCAGTTGGCGACAATATCAAAACAACATCTATGAAGAGCTAACGACGCTGATGGCAAAGAAGAGCGACCTACATATTGCTCAGCCAATTATTATGAAGTTGCTTTTAAACAATGAAGCTTATTATCCTGCTGAACTTGAGCCGCAGCTTAACCAAAATATGGAAACATCAGCCAAGTTTTTAGTAGATATGGCCGCGACCAGCAGTAACAAGCAGTGGGCGTATTTTATGAATGAGTTAGAAAGCCTCAAAGGAACGTTGGAGTCATTGCAAGAGTAGGGCGTCCCTTTTAAAGGCTAGCGGTTATTGTCGAGCTAGCCTGTCATCACACTTTAAGGTGAATTTCGGAACCTAACCCCTGTTACTCATCAGTAGTTTTGGAATCGAACTTTTGGCTGTCTTCGATATTTTCTGCATTAATTGGAAGCTCGGTTGTTGAATACCGTGGTCACTCTTCAGCTCATCGATCATTAATAACCACAACCTTGCTGTCATTTCTGAATCGGCTAATGCTCTGTGGAAAGTGCCGTCGTTATCTATGCGCTTGAATCGAACTAGGTCGCCCAACTTATGGGTCGGAGCGTCTTGGATTAGCCGACGAGCAATCAACATTGAGCATGCAAACTGTCCATTGTAATCACGTCCAATATTGTCTAATTCTGCGTCGAGAAAGCGTTTATCAAACGAGGCATTATGAGCCACAAGCTGACTGCCTTGGATAAAGTCTGCAAACTCATCCATCACTTCGCTGCAACTGGCCGCAGTGCTTAACATACGGTTACTGATTCCGGTATAGCTTTCAATGAAGCCACTCACACGAAACCCTGGATTCATGAGTTGTTGGAAGGTGTCGACGACTTCGCCGTTAACGAGTTTTACCGCACCGATCTCAATCGCTCGGTCGCCCATATTGGGTGATAAGCCTGTGGTTTCGAAATCGAGAACGATAACGGAATCTGCGGAGTTTGGAGCCATCGTGTTTCCTAATTGCTGTTTGGTAGTATCGCTTTGTATGGGGCGTTTGGTGTTGCTATGGGTAAATCAGTTATTTGCTATTGCTGATAGTAAGTTCAGTGTAACCCGTCGAATCGTCATGCTCTCTGTTGAAGGTCAAGGTATCGTAGCGGTGAACAATCAATTCAGCCGTGGTCGCGATAATCGTCCCTTCAAGCAAATGCCCACCAATTACATTGCCATTCTCATCAGCAACGGAGATATGAATATGCTGGTGGTTTGGGGTTAGCGTTGCCATCACCGAGACTATTTCGAACGGAGCTTGAACTAGCTTGGTGTTGTTGGCATTAGCTAAGCGAATATTGAGTTGAGAAACACATCCGACACAAGACGCAATAGAGCCCGCGGAGATATTGTGCGCTGTCACTAGCCTCTGGATCTCTAGCTTTAGGTCTTGGCCGCGGGTTAATCTCGTTGCGATAGGAGTGATCATCTTATTGCCTCAACGTTATATGTATTTCAAAGAACAAAACGAAGCCACATAGGGCTTCGTTTTATTTTCATTTTGGCTAACGCGACTTTTCTTTTGGTTAATGCAACTTTGCATTTTCTGTCGCTGAAATTACTTAGCCTTGTTGCTGTTCTCTTTTCTTCTTAGGAACGAAGTTCAATACTGAAATGGGTACTTCTTTGCGTGGTTCGAAACCTTCAACAACGCGACGTTCAATCAAGTGACCAAGACGCTTTTCAATAATGCACAGGTTTTTGAAGTTATCTTTTGATAGGAAAGAGATCGCTTCGCCAGATGCATCAGCACGGCCTGTACGACCAATACGGTGAACATAATCATCTGCTGGGAATGGCATGTCGTAGTTCACTACGCGGCTTAGGTTGTCGATATCGATACCACGAGCAGCAACACCCGTCGCGACTAAGTATTTTAGGCGACCTTTCTTAAAGTCAGCCAAGATTTTTTCACGAATCGCTTGGCTACGTCCACTGTGGAAAGCTTCCGCTTGAATACCACGTTTCTCAAGTTGAGCAACCAACTTAGCCGCGCCGTGCTTGGTTTCGATAAAGATAAGCGCTTGGTCCCAGTTACCTTCGGTAATCATGTGGCTCAATAGTGCTGACTTACGGTCTTTATCTACCGTTACCAACCATTGCTCAATGTTCGCTTTAGACGCATCAGTCTTGGCAATCGAAATCTCTTCCGCTTCACTGATTGCACTTTTCGCTAGTGCACGCACTGGCGTTGAAAGCGTTGCCGAGAACAGCAGGTTTTGGATGTCTTGTGGTAGACGCGCGATGATCTTGTTGATGTCTTCAATGAAACCCATGTCTAGCATGCGGTCAGCTTCATCTAGAACCAGTACTTCCACTTCATCAAAGTGAACGGCACGTTGTCCGTACATGTCGATCAAACGACCTGGTGTTGCCACAAGAATATCCACGCCTTCAATAAGACGATCTTTCTGGTGTTGGTAAGACACGCCACCGTACATCGCTAGTGATGTTAGGTTTAGGAACTTCGCGTACTTAGTGATGTTCTGTTCAACCTGAACTGCCAGCTCACGCGTTGGTGTCAGGATAACTGCGCGGATACGTTTTTTACGCTGCGTTTCACCTTTGCTTAGCATTTCTAAGATAGGGAGAACAAAGCTCGCAGTTTTACCTGTACCTGTTTGTGCTGCAGCAATAAGGTTCTTACCAGAAAGAACAATCGGAATTGCTTTTTCTTGAATAGAGGTTGGCTTTTCATAGCCTTGTTTTGCAACGGCTTTAACAATAGGTGAGCTTAATCCAAGCTTGGAAAATGGCATAAGTTTCTCGGTATGATTTGGCTAAATAGCGATGGAAAGGTTTAACAATCTTATACAAGGATAAGATTAATGGCGGCATTCTACCATGTTGCTTGTGTACCGCTAGTAACATAGACACTTTAGTTGGATAATACTGGTTCAATAGCACAACGATAAGGCAAGAATGTAAAGCAAATAGCAAATCCGGTGGAGGATTAATCTCCCACTTATTTTTGCCACTGAATATGCACGATCAGTGATTATTTTGTTTGCTAAAAGAGGTGTTTATCAATTAAGTTGGATCTTGATATTATTTATATCAACAGTTTCATACAGCATATTCCAACTTGAATGAGTAAATAGACCTCCCATTTGGGTTACAGCTATTCTCGTTCCACTAGACGCTTGATTCGGATATCCATTGAACGACGCTAACTTACGTAGACTTCAGCAGCTTATTGCAAAGTATGAATTAGGTGAAGAGTATCACCTAACGATCGATGATCTAGAACACTCGCTATCGACTTCTCGCAGAAACACTTCGATCATTCTTAAATGCTTATCGGAATATCGCTGGATTTGTTGGATTCCGTCCAAAGGAAGAGGGAAGCTTAGCCAGTTTAGAATTTTGGTCAGCTTTCCCGAAGCATTAGAACAAGTGTTAGCGCTTCAGTTAGAGCAAGGGTGTTTTAACGTTATTCCCCGCCTTCTAGAAAGCTATGGTGATGCTGCAATAAAGGCACTGACGCTAGCGACTGAAAAACATAGTCTGTTCAATCAACAACATGACCATTTACTGATCACTCAATATCCGTGGGTTGATAACCTTGATCCAGCAAAAACATACCGAACCGCAGAACATCACATCTTAAGAAGTCTCTACAATACGTTACTCGTCCAAGGCCATGAGGGAAATCCCCAAGCGAGCCTCGCGCACCATTGGAAGGTGGAAGGGCGATTTCTGCATTTTTGGTTGAGACCGAATGTGTTATTCCATGACGGTGAAACTTTAACGGCCAAAGATGTTGCTCAATGTTTGTTACAGTTAAAAAATATCGAAGGGCCAGTACAGTCTTTATTTGATCAGGTCAGTGATGTTCAAGTGGTGGGTGATAAACAACTGACTATTGAGCTGACACACGCAAACCCAATGTTTCTCTATGCTTTGACTAGCCCACACGCGTCTATTTACCGCTGCAAGCGTACTTATTTTTCGAGCGGGCGCAGTGCCTATATCGGAACCGGAGCTTTCTCATTAGACGATTGGAGCGAAGAGTGCTTGGTTCTTAAACGTCACCGAGGTTACTTTGCTCAAAATGCCTTGTTAGAACAGATAACGCTCACCGACATAGAAGGTTTGAATGATCACACCCTGAGTTTTAATCAATCTGGCGTAGCAGAAGAAACCACAATCAATGCACTTTCGTATCTTGCGGTTAATCGTAGAGAAAACTCGGGCATAACCCCTGAAGAACTCGACAGGTTGGTATCGTTTATCAAGTCCAGCAGTAAAGAGTTTGATGCTGATATGGTGACGGATGATCTGTCTTTCTCGCCGAGTAAATTAACATCCAGCAATCCCATTCCTATTTTGACGGGCACGGTTGTATTAACACGACCTAGAATGACGATTCCTTTACTTCAAGATATGGCGGACTGGCTGCAACAAACGATTGTAAAAACGGGTGTCGCTATTGAAGTTGTTGAGCTTACCAATATCAGTGACCCTAGCTCCATGAGTGAGTCGGCAGACTTGTTATTTATTGAAGAAGTTATCGAACAGCCAAAAGAGTATGGTCTTTACGATTGGCTACTTGCTTCATCTGGTCTCAGGTTCATTTTCAACAATTCTGAGATGAAGGCGCATTGCGAGAGAGTTAGAGCTGCTGTCAGTGGCGAGGACCCAATGCGCGAGTTGAAAGAGATTGAAGATTCGCTTTATCAACAGAAGTTACTTTGTCCGTTATTTCACGGCAAAGAGAAGGTTTTTAATAGTGTTGAGGTTCATGGGGTAGAGATTAACCAAACCGGTTATAGTGATTTTTATAAGCTTTGGATAGCCTCGAGCGAGAAGTAATTAGTCCATTTTTAACCCCATTTCCCCATCTTTTAGTTTCTGTTCAAAATGAAAACATGCACGAATCGGCTATCACCCTTTCGTGTTTCTTTCTAATGCCAATCGCTATTATGACTGGCTATGACTATCACAGTCATTTCCGGTCATCCCCCCAATGACAATTCCATTGATAATGTATTTCATTAGGATCTAATCGAATGAAACTTAAGCTTATTTCTATCGCACTTATAGCTGGTGGCCTTACGGCTTGTGGCGGAGGAGGCGGTGGTAGCAACACAAGTGCTCCTGCTCCTCAAACGAGAACCTTACAAGGTGTCGCCATTGACGGGTATATTTCCGGGGCGACCGCTTTTCTAGATATCAATTATAATGGCGTATTAGATGAAGGTGAGCCTAGCAGCATCACGGACCATGAAGGCAGCTATGAGCTATCTTTGACGGGTTCTAACTCAAACTGTATGGACTATGCACCCATCGTAGTGAATGTGCCAGTAGGCGCTATTGATGCGGACAGCCCAAACTCACCGATTACTGAACCTTATCAGTTAATATTTCCGCCAGTCATGACGGTGAGTTCTGAGCAAGAAATTAAGTCGACTACGCCACTTACGACCGTGTTATGGAATGAGATCCAAGCCGACTTGTATAAAGGTGGTTTAAACAGTTGCTCTGCTTTGAAGCAAGCCGTGAACACCCAAAATAGCATTATCCAAAATGTGAAAGAGCATGACTTCCGAATTGCGAACCGATACAACATCGCAGTAGAGGACTTGTATGGTGATTTCGTTAAGAATCAAAATACCGAGCTCTATGAGTTGGCGCAGAAAATGATGCCAGCTATTAAAAAGTCGTATCAAGAGACGAAAGAGATTCAAAAAGAGAACCCAAGAGCCCAGCAAGCTTATGTTGACTATTACTGGCAGCATTGGGACTACTTCAAGAAGAACGAAATTAATAAGTGGTATAAAGTTAAAACAGTGATGACTGCGGATAAGCTGATTGTCATTGAACATGAAGTTTCAGCTGACTTGCAGACAGAACTGGCGTTAAATAAGCATATTGAGCGTAATAGCCAAAAGAAAAATGGTTTGGAATATGACAAAGAAGCTTGGTTCTCATTGGATAGTGATGGAACGGAATATTCATGTTCGGTGAAAGAGACCATCAAGCAACAGATTTTACCTAACTCACTCGCGACCTTTGGTGTGTTGAACCGTGGTTGGTCTAAACAACCTGATTGGGACAGTTGTTCACGTCAAAATGTCGGTGCTGGATTCATGCAAACCTTGTCGGCAGATCTTGTCGGTGACTACAAAGATCAGTTTACCCAAGTACAAGCGAAATTTAATTTTGAGAATAACGCACCACATCCAGAGTGGGTTAATCTCGGTGATTCATTGGATAGAGTGTCGCGCAGCGACTTTGATGCACTCAACTACCTATCGGTAGATTTTAATGACAACAGTTCATATGGTTCTGACAGCTGGAACCGACATAAGTATGCGTTCATTGAAAATACACCGTTTGATTATACTCAGACGATAACGTCTAAATATTCTCAAGGGAACTGGACTAAAGGTTATTATTACCAGAATGGGACAAGTTTATTTGAGTGTTCAAATGATGGTGTGAATTGGTCAAAAGAGACTTGTAAGTAACGCTGCCGAAGTCGTGACTAAATAATTTTAGATACCTTTATGCAATAAAAAAATCCAGTGTCGACAAGGCACTGGATTTTTAGTTTTGGTTGATCGCGATCTAGCTTTGCTTTATCGAAAGCGCTTAAGCGATCTCAATCTTCTCAGCTTGGTTCTGCTCTACCATTGATAGTGCTAGCGCTTCTGCGGCCTTAATGCCGTCGATACCAGCAGACAGGATACCGCCTGCGTAGCCTGCACCTTCACCAGCCGGGAAGAAGCCCTTAAGGTTGATGCTTTGGAAGTCTTTGCCACGTTTGATGCATACAGGAGAAGACGTACGTGTCTCAACACCGGTAAGTAGGCCGTCTGGCGTAGAGAAACCTTTGATCTTCTTCTCGAACGCTGGGATTGCTTCACGAATCGCTTCGATAGCAAAATCAGGCAGCGCTTTTGAAATATCAGTCAGGTGGATACCCGGCGTGAATGACGGTTGTACTTCACCGATTGCACTTGGATCGCGACCTTTCAAGAAGTCACCGATTTTCTGAGCTGGTGCATCGTAGTTTTCACCACCAAGAACATAAGCGCCGCTTTCTAGTTCACGTTGTAAACGGATACCAGCCAGTGCGTCACCTGGGTAATCACGCTCTGGGTCGATACCTACAACGATTGCGCTGTTTGCGTTACGTTCTGCACGAGAGTATTGGCTCATGCCGTTCGTTACTACGCGGCCTTCTTCAGACGTTGCAGCAACCACAGTACCACCTGGGCACATACAGAAGCTGTATACAGTGCGGCCATTCTTACAGTGGTGAACGAGTTTGTAGTCCGCAGCACCTAGGATTGGGTTGCCTGCGTTCTTACCGAAACGAGCTTCATCGATCATCGATTGCTTGTGTTCGATACGGAAACCAACAGAGAAAGGCTTCGCTTCCATGTAAACGCCACGATCGTACAGCATTTCAAACGTGTCACGAGCACTGTGGCCAACAGCCAATACCACGTGACGAGATTTGATCTCTTCACCGTTAGAAAGCGTTAGGCCAGTGATTTGACCATCTTCCATATGAACGTCGTCAACACGAGTGCTGAAACGGATTTCGCCACCAAGTTCAATGATAGAAGCGCGCATCTTTTCGATCATGGTAACCAGTTTAAAGGTACCGATGTGCGGCTTACTTACGTATAGAATTTCTTCTGGTGCACCCGCAGCAACGAACTCTTCAATTACTTTACGGCCGTAGTGCTTTGGATCTTTAACTTGGCTGTACAGCTTACCGTCAGAGAAAGTACCTGCGCCGCCTTCACCAAACTGTACGTTTGATTCTGTGTTCAGCGTACGCTTACGCCAGAAACCAAAGGTATCTTTCGTACGCTCACGAACTTCTTTACCACGCTCAACGATGATTGGGTTGAAACCCATTTGAGCAAGCACTAGGCCAGCAAATAGACCACATGGGCCAAAACCGATAACCACAGGGCGCTCAGTTTGGTTCTCAACCGCTTTAGCAACAAACTTGTACTCCATATCAGGAGTCACTTTTACGTGCGGGTCGCTAATGAATTGTTCTAACAACTCAGCTTCGTTTTCAACGAGAACGTCAAGCGTGTAGATAAGTAAGATCTTTGATTTCTTACGAGCATCGTAGCCACGTTTAAAGATATTAAAAGAGAGTACCTGATCAGAGTTAATACCAAGTTTCGCTTCAATAGCGTCTTGAATAGCAGACTCTTCATGGTCTAGTGGGAGTTTAATTTCGGTTAAACGTATCATTTCGATGTCTCGTTTTTATAGGTGTCTTAGCTAGATCGTTTCTTAATACAGAGTTTGATGGAAACGCTGATGTTCAAAGAAGCGATAAGCTCACAATGGCGCGCATTTTACGAGAAATTGATTTATCTGTCATACTAATTTGGAAACATGGAGCAAATAGACACGATATTAGAGCCGTATGATGTTGAATTTTGCTTTGGGATGAGTATTATCCCCATTCTTCAATTTTGACTAACTTATAGAGCAGAGCATCATGGCATTTGTCGTAGGCGATAATTGTATTCAATGTAAATACACAGACTGTGTGGCAGTGTGCCCCGCAGATGCGTTCCATGAAGGCCCAAATTTCATGGTAATCAACCCAGTCGAATGTATTGATTGTGGCTTGTGTGTACCTGAATGTGATGCTCAAGCAATCTTCCAAGAAGACGAACTGCCAGAAGATCAAAAGATCTTCATCGAAGTGAACGCAGAGCTCGCTGAGATTTGGCCTGTGCAAACGGAAGTAAAAGCACCAATGGATGACGCTGAAAAGTGGAATGGTGTGTGTGATAAGTTGGCAATGCTAGAAAAGTAATTGTTGAAAAGAACTCAAATAAAAAGGCGTACTGATTTAATCAATACGCCTTTTTTAATATCTGAACACTGTCGATTGGCTAGTTAGCTTAGAGGTCTAGCAGTGCTGACGACGCATGTTGTCGAGAATAATGCCTGTCGCCATTGCAACGTTCAAAGACTCTGCGCCGCCGAATGCTGGAATCGTAATCTTATCAGTCACGTATTTAGCCGCGTGTTCACGGATGCCGTGAGACTCACTGCCCATCAATAAAATGCCGTTAGCAGTAAACTCAGTCTTATGAACACTTTCGCCTTCTAAGAAAGCACCGTAAACCGGTAGGTTCGCTTGCTCTAAGTAAGCTGGTAAGTCTGTTTGGCTTACGTGTACGCGGCCAAAGCTGCCCATAGTCGCGCTGATCGTTTTAGGGTTGTATGGGTCTGCGCAATCGCTGCTCGCAACGATATGCTTGATGCCGTACCAGTCTGCTACGCGAATAATCGTACCTAGGTTGCCAGGGTCTGAAACGCCATCAAGCGCAATCATCAGTCCTGTTGCTTCTGGTAGTTCAAACGTTGGGATCTCAACAACCGCAATCGCTGCGTTGTTACTGACCAAAGTGCTCGCTTTGGTTAGATCATCCAGCGAGGCTTCAACACAATCAAACTCAATCAGTGAAGCATGATTTTCAGATAAGAAATCAGCGGTAGCAAAGACATTCTTCACGACTAAGTCACTATTGAACAGCTCAAGAACGTTCTTTTCACCTTGAACTAGAAACAGGCCGTGGGCTTTACGTTGTTTCTTTTGACCCAAAGCACGAAGGAGTTTTAATTGGTTTTTTGAAATCATGTTTTTATCCTAGATATAAGCCCGCGCATTATAGAGCAAAGGTTAGCGAACCAAAAGCGTGATAGCTCAATGCGATCCATATAAAAAGCAAAAGCGATCCACTTAAAAAAGAAAAGCGCACTAAATAGCGCGCTCTTATGGGATTTACTTACTTAAGTTAAGCTGAACTGACAGCCTAATACGGAGCAGGGTAGCGCTTAAAGACTGTGTTGATATCAGTCAGGATCTCTTCTGATAACGGTTTACTGAAAGCGGCTACGTTCTCTTTTAGCTGCTCCATGGTCGTTGCACCAATGATAGTGGACGTCACCCCATCAACTTGATTACACCAAGCCAATGCCAGTTGGCTTGGAGTGAACCCGTGAGCATTCGCCACTTCAACATAGCCTTTAACCGCTTCATTGGCAGATTCAGTATCACGAAAAATGCCTTTACGTTGCATGTAAGTCCAACGGCTGCCTTCCGGTCTTGCGCCATCGATGTACTTTCCACTCAACATGCCTGCAGCTAAAGGTGACCATGGCAGGTAAGCGACATCTTCATGCACACAGTTCTCAATCAGATATGGCCAGTCTTTTGCGTGCAGCAAGCTAAATTCATTCTGAATCGAAACCATACGTGGCAAATCGTGTTTCTCGCTCAGCTTGAGGTATGTGTTAATGCCCCAAGTAGAATCATCTGAAAGCCCGACATGGCGAATTTTCCCCGCCTTAATGCAGCTTGCCAGTGCTTGTAGGATTTCCAACATCTCAGCTTCATGCTGCTTTCGGTCAATATCACTGAATCGAATGTGATTCGGGAAATGCTTACCAAAGTGAGGCGTTGTACGATTTGGCCAATGAAGTTGGTAAAGGTCGATATAGTCTGTTTGTAGGCGTTTTAATGATGCGTCAACGGCTGCGATCACCGCTTCACCCGTTATCGGGCCGCCATCTCGAACCCAAGGAAGCCCTGGCCCGGCAATTTTGCTCGCAATGATCAACTCTTGTCGACGCTGTGGGTTACGCGATAACCAGTTACCAATGATCGCTTCTGTTTTTCCGTAGGTATCTGGAGAAGGTGGAACCGCGTACATCTCTGCAGTATCGATAAAGTTAATACCTTGGCTTAATGCGTATTCGATCTGTTGGTCGGCTTGCTGCTGCGTATTTTGTAGCCCCCAAGTCATGCTGCCAAGACAGATACGGGAAACGGGAATTTGACTACTTCCTAGCTTTGAATATTCCATTGAATTCGGGGTTCCTGTGGTTAGGTTCTCTGGTACTCGCATTATAGTTTTGAAAAGAGGGCGAGTGAGGAATGAAAACGAATATGAATTATTAGCACAAAATGACACGACAAGGTATGGCATCGGGGAGTTTAGTGAGTCATTTCTCAGCGCTGCAAGCTAGTGTGTGCAATGCGTGAAAATACATTCGCGAGAAACTATGAGCCAATTGGTGATCGAGAAGTGAAGAACAACAAGCAATGAGCGAAGGTTTAATGTTCAGCTTGTTTGGGAGTGGGGGAGAGGAGAACAGATCAAAAATAAAAAAAAGCTCTACCGGATAGAGCGTAGAGCTTTTTTATAGGGGTCTTAATAGTGCTAGGTATTCATTGAGTTACGAGGTCGCGTTTGTGTCTAATCCACCCTGGATCTGCGCCTGTCTTAGAGCTTCCTGCCTTTGAACTTCTTTCTCAGTTAATACTGGTCGAAGCGTTTCCTCAGAGGCTTGAGGAGAGAAAATGAAATATTTATTAATCGTCATAACTGTGTCTCCGTGTAACGTATGACAGATTCTGCATCAAGGATAAATTGTGATCATCATCCACTTTGTACTTTTGTTAGGCTGAGAGCGGAGGGCGTAGAATGCGTACAAAGCGATCTCTTATCATCCGTATGCAATGTTGAACTGACGAAACCCTCTGTTTTCAAGTATAGGAAGCGCATCTAATTTCGCACAATAATGATTTAGAGCAATTACATACATGGTCAGGGGCGTAAGATGAAAACCCTCGCTACTGACTCTGTGCTCGTATTTATTTAACGATGTATCACTTATCGACATAATAATTAAGTCAGTAAATCAATTACTTAATCCATGGTGAGATGAATTATGGAAAAGCTTGTAGAACGTTTTCTGAATTACGTTACTTTTGATACCAAATCCGATCCTTCTAATCAGCAATGCCCAAGTTCACCGGGTCAAATTACCTTTGCTGAAGCCTTAAAGTTAGAATTGGTGGCATTAGACTTAGTTGATGTGTCTTTAGATGACAATGGATACTTGATGGCGAAACTGCCGTCGAATGTCGATTACGATGTGCCTGCGATTGGCTTTGTGGCGCACATGGATACCGCTCCTGACGCATCAGGCGCCAACGTGAAACCACAAGTGATTAAAGATTACCGAGGTGGAACGATTGAATTAGGGGAAAGTGGCGAGAGTTTGAACCCAAGCCAGTATCCAGATCTTGATTCTTTACATGGTCACGACCTGATTACGACTGACGGCACAACTCTGCTTGGTGCCGACAACAAAGCGGGCATCGCTGAAATCATCAGTGCAATTGCTTACCTGAAAGCGAATCCAGACATCAAACACGGCGACATCTGCATTGGTTTCACGCCGGATGAAGAGATTGGTCGCGGTGCGAACCTGTTTGACGTTGAAAAATTTGGCGCCGAGTGGGCGTACACCATCGATGGTGGCCCAGTAGGGGAGTTGGAATTTGAGAACTTCAATGCCACGAGCGCCGATGTTATCTGTCATGGCGTGAACGTTCACCCGGGCACCGCAAAAGATAAAATGGTGAACTCGATGAACATTGCAGCGCAATTCCAATTGATGATGCCTGCGCAAGAAACACCAGAGTGCACAGAAGGTTATGAAGGCTTCTACCACCTGAAATCGGCGGAAATGGGTGTGGCTCGCTCTGAACTGGGATACATCATCCGTGATTTTGAACGTGAGGGTGTAGAAGCGCGTAAAGCATTCATGCAGCAGAAAGTCGATGAGCTGAATGAGCGCCTTGAGAAAGGCCGTGTTGAGCTGGTGCTAACCGATAGCTACTTCAACATGAAAGAGATGGTTGAACCGCATCAACATATTATTGAATTGGCCAAGCAGGCGATGATTGAGTGCAATGTCGAGCCAATGGTTAAACCAATCCGAGGTGGTACAGACGGTGCTCGCTTATCTTTCATGGGGCTACCATGTCCGAATATCTTTACTGGCGGTTACAACTTCCACGGTATTCATGAGTTCATTACCATTCAAGGCATGGAGCAAGCGGTAAAAGTGATTGTTGAACTGTCACAACGTACAGCAACGCATTACCAAAAATAGAACATCAGAGCGTTATATCTCTTTGTATTTTTGAGAGTATTCAATAATACTCTCTTTAAGCATAAGGGAGTACGCGATGAAAAAGTTAGTTTTACTTTGCACCCACTTAGCCGTGGGTGCTGTTGGTTTTGGGCTTGGTGTTTATGCACTACCTATCTTGATTGAGCCTGATTCTCCGTCTTCAAGTTCGGTTGAAGCGATCAGCCAACAGGCTATTTACATGGGTGAGTTCAGTAAAGATCGCCAAGACAGTGACTTCTTGCATTGGGGAGAAGGTATCGTCTCGGTTTCTGAAAATGCGATAGCTTTTGAAGGTGAACTGGCACCGGGGCCTGATTACAAAGTTTACCTCTCGCCTAAGTTTATTGAAACCGAACAAGCCTTCAATGATAGTAAAAGCGATTTACTGAGAGTCGGAGATGTAAAAACATTCGACCGATTTATGGTTGAGCTACCTGAAGGTACTGATCTTAATCGATTTAATACGGTTGTGATTTGGTGTGAAACTTTTGGTCAATTTATTACTTCTGCCAAGATAAAATGATAGCCTTAGCTAGGCTAATACCAGATTGTAAACGAGCGCTCAGGAGTTGAGCGCTTTTTCATAGAAAAGATATTAGCGGCTTTCTTGTAGAGCTAACCGTTGTAAAGCTAACTGTTGTAATGCTAAGGAATAAGTAATGGAAAAGTTGTGGCAAGTAATTGATTTTCTACTCGCTCATAAGTTTATTTTTAGTGCGTTGATTATTACTCTTATATTAATCATTCGCCGAATCACCTTATCTCAAATAAGAGGTGATGTTGCTTTCCTTAGTGAAGACCAACGTAACTGGATGTCACGAACCAAAAACGGCACATTCGCGATTATTGTTGTAACGTTATTTGTGTTGTGGAAATCCGAAATCAGCGAGTTTGCGCTATCTGTCACGGCCATTGCTGTTGCGATAGTAGTGGCTTCAAAAGAGATCATTTTGTGTTTCACCGGTTCTATTCAGCGTGCGAGTTCTCGCTCATTTAGAATCGGCGACTGGATCGAAGTGGGTAAAATAAGCGGTGAGGTGATTGAGCACAATTTGATGGCGACTGTGATTCAAGAAATCGATTTGTATCATGGGCAATATCACTTCACTGGTAAGACAGCCACGCTGCCTAATAGTATGTTCTTCACCTATCCGGTAAAGAACCTCAACTTTATGAAGCGCTATGTTTATCATAACTTTTTTGTGACGGTGAAAGACTTTGTAAACCTATACCCTATGGTGCCGGGTCTTATTGTGAAAATTGAAGAGCATTGCGAAGAGTTTATCGATGTTGCTCGCCGTTACAACGGTGTGATCGAAAAGCACGCTGGTGTTGACCTTCCGGGTTCTGAGCCTCACATCCATATCACAAGCAGTTCGACAGGTGAGCAAGAAGTCCATTTTATGATTTTCTGTCCAACCGAGAAGGCGGTTCATCTAGAGCAAGAGATTCGTAAAGATTTCATGGAGGCATACGCTGAAGCATTTCCTGTCAGTGCTTAATCCTGCAGTCCGCTGAGCCCCAAACAAAAGAAAGCCGAGAGCGATAATATCGACTCTCGGCTTTTTTGTTCTAACTATCTGTTCGTTTAATCTAGGTCAGCCAGTGGCAACCAATCGACTTTTACGCCTGCTTGTTCAAACATATCTTGGCTCACTTTAATCTTGTCACCCCAGCGAGAAAGGAAATCTTCACTTTGCTCTGGGCAGTGAACCGCAGAAATACCGGTTTGGATGATTTTCGCTGCGCAGTTTGGGCAAGGGAAGTGAGTCACCCAGATTTCACAGCTGTCCAAATCACGCTTGGCGAATAAGATCGCATTTTCTTCAGCGTGAAGCGTCTTGAGGTACTTCATCTCTCTGTCATCAGTATCCGCACTATCAGACACGCCATGTGGGTAGCCATTAAAACCAACAGAAACAATGCGGTTGTGCTTAGTGATTACGGCACCGACTTGAGTTGAAGGATCTTTACTCCAAGAACCGACCAATTCCGCCATTTGATAGAAACGTTTAGCCCATTTTGAAATCATGAGAATTCCTTAACAATTAAATGTGAATGCTTATCTGTCTGACAATACATTATGTTAGACAATATCCATAGAGAACAAAAGCTGAGAGATTGATTTACTTAGGAATTGTAGTGTGTTTGTAATCACTTTATAAGCACTTGGTTTCAATTAACATATTGATACACTTTGGCCAGTTATAATTGATATTCCTCGGACATTTGAAGCAATTGTGTTACGTAACTTTTATGCTGTTCAATTTCTCATAAGTGACGGTATAACCATGCGTAAAAAGTTAATCCTTACGGCTCTTGCAAGCTCTCTTATTCTTGCTGGATGTGGGCAAGATGCTCAGAATGCCAAGCAAGCGCCTTTACCTCTCGTAGCTGTACAGGATGTTAGCGTCGTTTCTCACCAACAAAGTAAGTCGTACATCGGTCGTATTGAAGCCGTTGAAGACACGGCAATTACTGCACAAGTTTCTGGCTACCTGCAAAGCCGCCATTTCAAAGAAGGCCAAATGGTCGAGAAGGGGCAATTGCTTTACTCAATTGAGCCTTCATCATTTGAAGCAGAAGTAGCAAGCGCGAAAGCGGCTGTTGCTCAAGCGAACGCGAACCTTAAAAAAGCTGAGCTTGATTTTAATCGTGGTAAAAACCTACTTCCGAAAGGCAGTATCTCTCAATCTGAATTCGATGCATTAACCGCAAACTTGTTAGGTTCTCAAGCACAGCTTGAAGCAAGCCAAGCACAGCTTAATGCTGCGAATGTTCAGCTTTCTCATACCAAAATCATCGCGCCTTTCTCTGGCCGTATTAGCGATACCAAAGTGAGCACGGGTGATCTGGTTTCGCCGTCTTCAGGTGTACTGACGACTTTGGTTAGCCTAGACCCAATCCACGCATCGTTCAGCATCAGTGAGCGAGAGCGTATTGAGCTGGGTATGGACCGCATCGAAGGCGATGGCAGCAGCGACTCTGCAGGTGTTGAAGTTCAGATCATGCTTGAGAACGGTGAAGCGTTCGAACATCTAGGTCAGCTTGACTTCTTGGGCAACCGTATCAACCTTAATACTGGTACGATCGCGATGCGTGCGATTGCTGATAACCCGAATCAGCAACTACTTCCAGGCCAACACGTTCGCGTTGATCTACGTGAAAAACAACCTATTGATGTTGTGACTATTCCTCGTCGTGCAGTGCAAACCGACCTCGAAGGCGACTTCGTGATGGTATTAGTTGAAGGAGAAGCCGAACCCGTTGCTGAGCGCAGAAACATCGAGATGGGTCGTCAGGTTGAAGGTGGTGTGATTGTTCATTCCGGTCTGGAGAAGAATGACACAGTGATCACTCAAGGCTTACAGCGTGTGCGTAATGGTATGTCCGTTCGCATTCAACCTGCTGCTGAAAAAGCTGAGTAAGGGGCTTATTTATGTTGAGTCGTTTCTTTATTCAAAGGCCCAAGTTTGCCCTTGTCATATCCATAATCTTAACGCTGGCGGGTGCGATTTCTCTCGCTATCTTGCCAGTGGCGGAATATCCAAAAATCAGCCCGCCTTCTGTAAGTGTTACCGCATTCTACACAGGTGCAAGTGCTGAAGTGGTGGAACAGGCGATAGCCGACCCCATAGAAACGTCGGTTAACGGCGTAGAAGATATGATCTACATGTCTTCTAAAAGTGCTAACGATGGTTCATACAACCTTAACGTGACCTTTGATGTTGGTACTGATCCAGATATGGCTCAGGTCAACGTTCAGAACCGAGTTGCTCAGATCGAATCGAAGCTTCCACAAGAAGTAAGAATGGTGGGTGTCACCGTTAAAAAGCGTTCACCAGACCTTTTGATGGTATTGAACTTCTACTCGCCAAACGGTGAGTACAACGACCAATTCCTGATCAACTACGTTAACCTAAACATTAAAGATCAGCTGGCTCGTGTGAAGGGCATCAGTGAAGTTAACGTGTTGGGTGGTGGTGAATACGCGATGCGTGTTTGGTTAGATCCTGAGAAAATGGCTAACCTCAATATCACCACTTCAGACGTGAATCGCGCGTTGGCAGAGCAGAACGTTCAAGTTGCTGCAGGCCGTATTGGTGCTGCACCTTATAACAACGCACAAGAAGTACAATTCAACTTGGTAACAAAAGGCCGATTAGAAACAGCTGATGAGTTTGAAAATGTTGTTCTTCGTGCAACTCAAGACGGTTCAACGGTTTACTTAAAAGACATTGCACGTGTTGAGCTTGGTAAAAAGTTCTACGACGGTAATGGTAAATACCGTGGTCAAGATGCGTCGATCGTAACGCTGTCACTTCAATCAGACGCTAACGCGCTGGAAAGTGGCAAAGCTGTGATGGCGATGCTGGAAAACTTAAGCAAGAACTTCCCAGAAGGCGTGGCGTATGAAGCAAGTTACGACACTACACTGTTTGTTGCTGAGTCGATCAAAGGGGTAGTAAAGACCTTAATCGAAGCCATCTTGCTGGTTATTGCGGTAACGTACCTGTTCTTGGGTAGTGCGCGTGCAACCTTGATTCCTGTAGTTGCGATTCCGGTATCTTTGATTGGTACGTTTGCCATCATACAGATGACGGGTTTCACCATCAACACGGTAACCCTGTTTGGTTTGATACTAGCGATTGGTATCGTAGTAGATGATGCGATCTTGGTTATCGAGAACGTTGATACCACAATGGCTAAAGACCCAACCATTTCACCGCGTAAAGCCACGCTTATTGCGATGAAAGAAGTAACGGGGCCGATCATTACGTCGACCTTGGTTCTACTTGCGGTATTCATCCCTGTTGCAATGCTTCCTGGTATTACTGGCATCATGTACCGTCAGTTCGCTCTGACTATCTGTATCGCGGTTGTTATCTCTTCAATTAACGCATTAACGCTATCACCTGCATTGTGTTCACTGGTTCTTAAGCAGGGTGGTGGTAACACGGCGCGTTGGTACCAAGCATTTAACCGTGGTCTAGAGTCTGTTACTAACAAATACGGTCAAGTGGCTGGCTTCTTAGTTAAGAAAGGCGTTCTGCTGTTCACTTTCTTCTTTGTGGCTTTGGCGGCTGTGACTTATTTTGCGAAGACAACGTCTACGGCGTTTGTACCTCAAGAAGATAAAGGCATTTTGCTGGTTAACGTTCAGCTTCCTGACGCGGCATCCTTGTCTCGAACCGAAGAAGTGACTAAGCAGCTGCTTGAAATGGTTGAACAAGAGCCGGGTGTTGATGGCGTAACACTGGTTAACGGCTACGCATTTATGACGGGCGCTTCTGCGTCGAATGGTGCGTCAATGTTCATCAAGCTTCACGATTGGGACATGCGTAATGCACTGGATGGTCAACACTCTGCTCAGGCTATCTCACAGCGTATTAATGGTCGTGCTGCGACTGAACTTCCTCAAGCTGTCGTGTTTGCGATGGGGCCTCCTGCAGTTCCGGGCATGGGGGCCGCGTCTGGTTTCGAGTTTGTACTTGAAGATACGCTAGGCCGAAGCCGTACTGATCTTGCTATGGTGATGAATGACGTGATAGCTGAGGCGAGCAAACAGCCTGAGATTTCACACACATTCAGTACTTTCCGTGCGAACGTACCTCACTACTATGTCGATATTGACCGTGAGAAAGCGCAGCAATTAGGTATTCCGTTGTCGGAAATTTTCCAAACACTACAAGGTAACCTTGGTTCGTTGTACGTGAACGACTTCACCATGTTTGGTAAGAACTTCCGCGTAACCATGCAAGCTGACAGTGAACACCGTAGCAGCATGGACGACCTACAACGATTCCACGTTCGTTCGTCTAATGGCGAGATGATCCCGTTAAGCACATTGGTGACTTACGATCAGATCTTCGAACCAGATGTAGCATGGCGTTACAACATGTACCGCAGTGCCGTGATTCAAGGTCAACCTGCAGAAGGTTACTCAAGTGGTGATGCGATTGCGGCAATGGAACGCGTAGCTGCAGAAGTATTGCCTCAGGGGTATCAGTACGAATGGACAGGCATGGCTTACCAAGAAGTACTAGCAGGTAACCAAGCGATCTTTGCTTTCGCACTGGCTCTGATCTTCATCTACCTGTTTATGGTGGCTCAATACGAGAGTTGGACAATTCCGATTGCGATTATCCTCGTGGTACCTGTCGCAACCTTAGGCTCCTTCTTGGCATTGAATCTAACGGGCACTCCGCTGAACCTTTATGCACAAATAGGTTTGGTTCTCTTGATAGCCTTGGCCGCGAAGAACGCAATCTTGATTGTGGAATTCGCAAAGGTAGAGCGTGAAGAGAAAGACGCACCGATTGAAGATGCAGCGGTGAAGGGCGGTACACTGCGTTTCCGTGCTGTGAACATGACGTCTTGGTCGTTCATCTTAGGTATCTTCCCGCTTATCTTCGCTGCGGGCGCAGGTCACGTGAGTCAGAACTCTCTGGGTATTTCACTGATCGGCGGCCTGTTATGTGTATTACTGGCGGGTACGTTCCTAATCCCTGGCTTCTACGCATTCGTGCAACGTAAGCGTGAGAAAGCACACGGTGGTAATACCAAGCTGGTTCCGCTTGATGACGAATAGAGGATTGAGTGTCTTGTAAGATTCGTCTCTTACAAGACCAACCCTCGGAAAACTAATTCCTTGTAAAAACTAAGGTTTAGCATTGCGCTAAGCCTTTTTTTATTCCACTTATGAATAAAAACGCCTTTTATATAAACAAATGTTTGTCATGTGATAGAGCTAACACTCTAATTTGGGTTTTGTAATAAAATGATGTTTTATTGGTAAGTATATGTTTAATATGATTTTAACAAGGTTCAGCTAACGGTTGTATGCTCGAAAACATTTGCACAATAGTGTGAAGTGTTTCAAAATTACGAAGTTATATTGAAATTTTTTGTGCATTGAGGTTCTTATGAAAGTCATTGATTTATTTAAACACCGAGGCGATAGCATGTCTTCGCAACACTCAGAGTTTATGCAATGGATGTCTCCAGCTCTTAGAGATTACTGGGGCGACTTTCTTAATCGTACGCAAAATAGCCATTTCTTTGCGTGGGTTCGTGATCACCACAAACCTGCTGTCAATGAAGATGCACCAGAGATGCCGGTGGAACAGCCGATCGTACTTAAGCCAGAAGCACAACTTGTGTTTGATGAGCTTAATCAACAGATCGGTGAAGTCATCCATACTGGCGACTGGATCAATGTAAGTCAAGACCGTATTAACCAGTTCGGCCTTGTTACTGAAGATATGCAGTGGATTCACACTGAGCCTGAAAAAGCGGAAACAGACTCTCCGTTCAAAACAACCATCGCACATGGTTTTTTAACTTTATCTCTGCTTCCTCGATTGACTGACAGTGTTGACCCTGACAAGTCTCAATTCCCAACAGCGAAGATGGTCGTAAACATTGGTCTTAACCAAGTACGTTTCCCATACCCTGTTAAATCGGGCAGTAATGTTCGTGCTAAAAGTACGCTAACAAAAGTAACGCCAATTAAGAAAGGCCTAGAGATTGAACGCGAAATTCGCGTCGAAATCGAAGGTATTCGTCGTCCTGGCGCTGTGATCGTTTCAGTGATTCAACTTCACTTCTAAACGAACCATATAGATTCCAAAAAAAAGAGAGAGCTTAATGCTCTCTCTTTTTTTTCATAAGATAAAACTCACTCACTTATTTAATGCGAGTGTAGCCGTACTCTTCGATAAGGTCTTGCCCTTGCTTTGACTTCACGAACTTGATGAAGTCTTTGCTCTCGTCAGAAACTGAGTCTGTCTTGTGCAGCAACAAGAATGGGCGAGCCAATTCATAGCTGTGGTTAGCAATGTTCTTAGATGTTGGCTCTACGCCTTCAAATGTAATTGCTTTAATCGAACGGTCGATTGAACCAACAGAGATAAAACCAATCGCGTGTGGGTTATGGTTAACAATCGTTTTAACCATGCTGTTGCTGTTTACAACCAAGTTATTTGGGTTGATGTCAGACACTAGACGGTCATTAATGATCTTCGTTAAACCAAGCAAGCTTTCGAAGCTATAGCGTGAGCCAGAAGACGCTTCGCGAGTGACAACTGCGATAGGCTGATCTGCGCCACCCACAGCTTTCCAGTTCGTGATTTTGCCTTTGTAGATATCGAACAGCTGCTCACGTGTAACGTTGCTTACAGCGTTTGAGCGGTTAGTTACTACAGCTAGGCCGTCAAAGGCAATTGGAAATACCTTCAACTTCTCGTCTTGTTCGCGGTCGGTTAAATAACGCGAGCTCATACCGATGTCAGAGACACCTTTATTAACCATGGTAATACCTGCTGTAGAACCAATGCCCTGAACCGCAATATAGTTATCAGGGTGAGTCTTGTTGTACTCCTCAGCTAATACATCCATCACTCGTGATACTGAAGTGGAGCCCGAAATAGTGGTTTCTTGTGCTAAAGCAGCATGAGAAGACAGGGCTAAGGATAAAAGAGAGGCAAGCGCGACTCGTAACATAAACAACTCCTAGTTAATAACATTTGTCGCATATGATAGGTCGGTTATATGACACTTTTGTGAAATTCCATACTCTCGATGTATAGCTGTTCGCTTGATGAGTCGTAGCTTTCTGGGTTTCCGAAAGCAAGATTCGTTTCTGGGAGCAGGGCAGGTATTTTGATTACGCTTGTTCGCTAAAATGTTTGTTGAGTCCTAAGCTAAGTAGAGGAATTCACTACTTAGAAGTTTCTATGAAGTTTCTATGAAGTTACAAGGGGTGTTATGTCCGTCATTCATATCGAGCTGAATCGTCTTTTAATTGGGGCCGAGAGGCTCTGTACATCTCGAAATCGAAGTTTACCTGTCGAGCTAGGCAAATCCCTATATGAAGAGTGTGAGGGTGGTGTGCTGTTTTCTCAGGCGCATTATCTACTCGACTCATCTCACAGTGATTATACAAACGAGATCGTCTGCGTGACTTTTGATGAGTCGCTGTCTTGTTGGTTAGTGATGGTGCCGCTTGAAGGGGATGTCGAAACTGACTCTGTGAATTGGGGGCCGTATCCGTACCTTCCTAAATCGAAGGATCTTGATGCTATTTTGGCGGAAATAGAAAAAGACCCTAAATCGTACTTCTGGTCATAGTCACTCTGTTTTCACGTTTGCTGGTGGCCTGCTCGCAAAGCTGAATCAATGAGTATCAAAACTCAACCACTGAATCCCAAAGCCAAATCATCTCATCCCACACCCAAGTGGCTTAATATTGAAGCCACTTGGTTTACACCAGTTCCCAACTAAGACGTCCACATCAATCTATCGCTTTGTTTCTTTAAACTTGCGGCTTTACGCTCTGCAGTTGTGCTTGTGCCACTAGCGATCGGAAGTCTTTTGGTGTTTTTCCGTGATACGTTTTAAAGGCCGTGCTGAAGTGAGCGGCACTTTTAAAGCCTGACTCATACGCGATTTGAGTGATCGACTTATCCGATGTTCTTAGCTGAGTGGCTGCATGAGCAATACGTTTTATCTTTAATAAGTTTGAGAACGACAGATCTTCAGCCGATAAGCGACGTTTAAGCGTAGCCGGTGACATTCCTATGTAACTGGCGAGCGTATCCAAAGAGATATTGTTTTCAATGTTTTGCTCGATGTAATGAATGACTCTTTGGGTCACGGTTAACCTTGAAGCTCGAGCAATAATAGCCAATAGAGCTGGGTACTGTTCCACCATCAAAGACAGCAAACTTAAGCCTAATTGAGTGAGTGCGTAGTCATTCTGAGAAGAAGAGTTGGCCAGTGACATGATGAGATCTTTCAACTGACAGAGCTCAGTATCCGTTTGATTGAACTTAATGTACTTGTCTGGGATTCGAGCGGACTCTAAATCGCTGAACTGATTAATGAACTTTTGAAAGATAGCCAAATCAAAATCTAAGCAGGTTGCGCTGAATTCGCCATTTTCAGTGTTAACCGTGATGTCTTTAATCTGACCAGAATTGTAAAGGGTGAAATCTCCCGCTTGCAACGAGGCTTGAGTACCATTGGGCAACACAAAAGAAATGCTGCCTTTCGACACTATAAAGATACCGTTTTTAGAGGCAGGATAACGTTCTCGTCTCCTGGGAATGAAGTTTCTGAACTGAGTAACTGTGATTGATGACATAGTGAGCTTCTTTGACGTTGTAAATTGATTGCTTATTGATTGTTTTTTTTAAGTATTGTTTAAGCATGAGACATTTACAAAAAAGGCGCTAATAATTAGCGCCTTTAGAAGTGAACCTTTGAAGCTTTTGACCTTGATAGCTTTGACCTTGAAAGCTTTGACCTTGAAAGCTTTGACCTTGAAAGCTTTGACCTTGAAAGCCGTAACCTTGAAAGTCGTAGCTGTTAAAGCCTTTAAGCTTCGGTTTCGTTTGTCGTTTCAGGCTCGCTAGGCAAGTCCGCAAATACTTGAGTAGGTTTTGCTACTAAGTTACGGTTTTCCTGATTAACTTCAGAGAGAACTACTTCTAAAACGTCTCCCAGTTTGTATACCATTTCTTTATCGATAGATACAGTACCCATATCACCGTTGCACTCTATTCTTTCTTTATTATTAAGAATGAGAGATCTAGGGATAAATGCAGCAGCACCATTTTCAAGTAAACGTACACGCATACCTGCACGGTTAATATCGAAAATCTCAGCTTGGAAACGAGTTTCTTCTGCTGGAGCATTGGCTAGAGTGCGAGCATACAACCAATCGCCAACATTACGCTCAGCCATGCCGTGGTGACGGCGGTGCAGGGCAAGTTCATCACCGATAGTTTCATCTGGTGTTTGAATTGGCGCTTTACCTAAGATGTGTGCTTTAAGCATACGGTGGTTAATCATGTCGCCATATTTACGAATTGGAGAAGTCCAAGTTGCGTAAATATCTAATCCCATCGCGTAGTGCGGTGCAGGCTCATTGCTGATCTCGCTATACGCTTGGAATTTACGAATACGGTTGTCGTAGTAGCTGTTATCTAAAGAACCTAACCAACGACGTAGAGTAGCAAAACCTTCTAGAGAAATGATTTGCTCTTCAGTGAACGGCATTTCCGCTTGCGGGTTTACCAGTTCAAGAACGTCGGAGATTTTCTCAGCCTTGAAACCAGAATGGCAGTTAAACACACCTTGGTTGAAGCTCTCTTTTAGTACTCGGCCCGCACAGATGTTCGCGCTGATCATTGATTCTTCAACCAGCTTGTTTGCGCTACGACGCATGTCAGCGTGGATAGCGACAACATCGTTATCTTCGCTCAGTTCAAAGCGGTAGTCAGGGCGATCTGGGAACACAACAGCGTTTGCTGAGCGCCATGCTGAACGTGCTTGAGCAAATTGGTGAAGATCAGAAACAATTGCAGCAATCTCTTCTGATGGTTGCCATTTCTCTGATGCACCTGTTTCTAGCCAGTCTGATACGTTGTCGTAAGCAAGACGAGCATGAGATTTGATGTTTGCAGCGAAGAAGTTAATGTCATCACCGATAACGCCATCTTTAGATACCGTTACTGTGCAGCAAAGTGCAGGACGAACTTCGTTCTCGATCAGTGAACATAGGTTGTCAGCAAGATCACGAGGCAACATTGGGATGTTGCGACCAGGAAGGTAGATAGTGAAACCGCGCTCGCGTGCTACTTTATCCATCGCATCATCTGGAGAGATGTAAGCCGTTGGATCAGCAATTGCGATAGTCAGTTCAAAATCACCGTTCTCTTTCTTCTTCGCGTAAAGCGCGTCATCCATATCTTTTGTGCTTTCGCCATCGATAGTCACAAAAGGGACGTGCGTCATGTCTACACGTTCAAGATCGGCGTCATCGTTGATTAGCCAGTTGTCGATGCCTTCAGGCTCGCTGTTTGGTAGATCGTTTTGTGCCAGCGTTACCCACCAAGGTGCAATCTTGTCGTCAGCGTCTGTGATTTTCTCAGAGATCTGAGCCAAGAAACCATTGTCACCTTTTAATGGGTGTTGAACGATATGAGCAACAACCCAGTCACCTTCTTTAAGCGTTTCAGGGTTTAGACCCTTCATTGCTTTCGCTTTAAGTTGCAGTTTTTTGAGCTGCGGGTGATCAGGAACAACGTTCAATCGGCCTTTGAAAAGCTTAACTCGTGCAATAAAGCGAGTAAGACCTTGTTCAACCAATTCCTCAGGCTCTGCTACTTCGCGCTCTTTCTCTGTGCGAATGATGGCAATCACCTTGTCACCGTGCACACATTTCTTCATGTACGGAGGCGGGATAAAGAAGCTTGTTTTGCTATCAACTTCGAGAAAACCAAAACCTTTTTCAGTGGCTTTGATGGTACCTTCCTTTTTAGGGAGGGTTTCTTGGATTTGCTGCTTGAGCTGAGCGAGTAGAGGATTATCTTGAAACATTTTGACTTTTATCTATCGAGGACAATTGAGCACACTATAATCATTGCGAGGCTTGATTACTACTTAAAGGCGAAGTGAGCGTTAATTAATTGCCCTCTTATTTAACTAGGTCAATTTGCTAGGAGATGGGTGCTGTGACGAGATATTCATCAAGTTTTGACGATATGATAACCAGTATTGATGTAAAAGCGAAAAATATGTGATGTATTTCAATTTTTTCTGGATTTTTTTATGCATTTAGGGAATAATCCGCCTCCCTTAGACGTCCCTAATGGCTTGAAGTGTTTTATTACTGCTTCGTAACTCTGAATGGAATCAGTATCTGATTGGATCAGTATTGGAATTGATAGAGCTCCCGGGACCTTTTGTTTACTTATATATAGTGGGATCCCAATGTCCGAATCTGTAATTCAATTTAATGAATTAGCCCTAAACGATAACATTCTTTCAGCTCTTGATAGCATGGGTTTCGTTTCTCCGACTCCAATCCAAGCAGCAGCTATTCCTCTTCTTCTTGAAGGCCGTGACGCACTAGGTAAAGCACAGACTGGTACTGGTAAAACAGCAGCATTCTCTCTGCCTTTACTTAACAAAATCAACCTGAACCAACACAAACCACAAGCAATCATCATGGCTCCTACTCGTGAGCTAGCGATTCAAGTTGCTGCGGAAATCAAAAACCTTGGCCGTGATATCAAAGGTCTTAAAGTTATTGAAATCTACGGTGGTGCTTCAATTGTTGACCAAATGCGTGCTCTAAGCCGCGGTGCTCACATTGTTGTTGGTACTCCAGGTCGTGTTAAAGACTTACTAACTCGTGACCGTCTACACCTAGATGAAGCACACACATTTGTTCTTGATGAAGCAGATGAAATGCTGAAAATGGGCTTCGTAGATGACGTTACTTGGATCCTAGAGCAAGCTCCAGAATCTGCACAACGTGTACTTTTCTCTGCAACTATGCCTCCAATGGTTAAGACTATTGTTGACCGTTACC
Organism: Vibrio sp. 10N.247.311.13; assembly: GCF_041467595.1. NCBI lineage: Bacteria > Pseudomonadati > Pseudomonadota > Gammaproteobacteria > Vibrionales > Vibrionaceae > Vibrio > Vibrio sp. 10N.247.311.13. The sequence goes on from NZ_JBFSUX010000061.1 coordinate 29,120, forward strand.
TACGTAACCCGGCTAAAGTTGACGTTGCTGGTACTAACCACACAGTTGATAAAGTAGCGCAGAACTTCTGGGTTGTTAAAGGCGTAGAAAAAGACGAAGCAATGTCTCGTCTTCTAGAAACTGAAGAAACTGACGCGTCAATCGTATTCGTACGTACTCGTCAAGACACTGAGCGTCTAGCTGATTGGCTATCTGCACGTGGCTTCAAAGCTGCTGCACTGCACGGTGATATTCCTCAGTCTCTACGTGAGCGTACTGTTGATCACATCAAACAAGGTGTTATCGACATCCTAGTTGCAACTGACGTTGTAGCTCGTGGTCTTGATGTTCCACGTATCACTCACGTATTCAACTACGACATCCCATTCGATGTTGAATCTTACATCCACCGTATTGGTCGTACTGGCCGTGCTGGACGTAAAGGTAAAGCGATCCTACTAGTTCGCACTAACCAAATTCGCATGCTTCGCACAATCGAGCGCGTAACTAAGTCTCAAATGGAAGAAATTCAACTTCCTCTACGTGACCAAGTTGCTGCTGCACGTGTTGCTAAGCTTGGCGCTGAACTTGAAACTGAGAAAGAAAGCAAAGCACTAGAAAACTTTGCAGGTCTTATCTCTACTCTTCAAGAGTCTCTAGAAGTTGATGCTGCTACTCTAGCTGCAATGCTTCTTAAGCGTCAGCAAGGTAAGAGCCCACTATTCTACGTTGGCGAAGACCCAATGATCGCTGCTATTGAGCGTGATAAGAACCGTCGCAAAGAGCGTCGTGAAGATCGTGACAACGGCCGTGACGGTGGTGGTCGCAACTTCAATACTCAAGATTGGGATACTTACCAACTACAAGTTGGCCGTGAGCAAGGCGTTCAGGTTAAAGACATCGTTGGCGCACTAGCAAACGAACTTGGCCTAACTAAAGGTTCTATCGGTGCTATCAAGCTAGACCAAGGTTCTACTTACGTTCAACTGCCAAAAGCAATGAACTCTGAAACTGCTGGTAAGCTAAGCAAACTTCGCATTCGTCAAAAAGAAGCTGGCGCTGTAGTTGTTGATTTCAATGACTTCCGTGAGCCTCGTCGTGGCGGCGGCGGTCGTGATGGCAACCGTGGTGGCAACCGTGGCGGTCGTGATGGTGGCGGCTACCGTGGTAACCGTGAAGGCGGCAACCGCGAAGGTGGTAACCGTGAAGGCGGTCGTGGTGGATACCGTGGCAACCGTGATGGTGCTCGCGATGGTAACTCTGCTGGCGGACGTGATGGCGAACGTCGTTTCGACCGTAACCGTGGTGGCGATCACCGTGGTAACTTCCGTGGCGAACGTGGCCATGGTAACGGCAATGGCGGTGGTAACCGTGGTCGTCGTCCAGAGCGCAACGAAGGTTAATCAACCTGTCGCTTAGACGCTTTAGGTCTAGACACTGAATTTAAAAGCCGAGCGTAATGCTCTAATGCCGATCGTTTAAGAAGACTTGAACGATCCTGCAGTTAGCAGATAATCCC
>NZ_JBFSUX010000062.1:0-30295 GCF_041467595.1 Vibrio sp. 10N.247.311.13
CTTGTACGGTGGTGTGAGAGGACGGAGGCCGTGAGGCCTCCTCCTACTCGATTAACCGTTACATGTTGAACGCGCTAAATCGCTATGAATTCAACTCTTGTTGGTGTTGTTCAATCAGTTTTTCCATGTACTGTTCGCCGCGAAAGCGAGTGTCTTCGTATGTTTCTGTCCCTTCGAACTTTGTCACAGTCTCATAATAGACTTTCACTTTCGGTTCTGTGCCGGAAGGTCTTACGATAATGCGTGAGCCGTCCTCGAGATGATAGATGAGCACATCACTGGAAGGCAGGTTAATGGCTTCAGTATTGCCCCCAATGACGAAGCGCAAAGAAGACTGTAGATCTTCAATCACAGAGATAGCGACTCCGTTTATTGTATTAGGTTGTGCCGATCGGAGTTTAGAGCCAATCGACGGTGAATCTGGGTCGAGGGCAATACTTCGTTGCGCGTTGGTGTGAACCCCATGTTCAAATGAAATCTGAGCAAGGAGATCCCAAACCGTTCGGCCTCGAGATTTTAACTCTTCAACCAATTGAGCAAACACGACGATTGCCGATAGCCCATCCTTGTCTCGTACCTGAGTACCAATGGTGTAGCCTAACGCTTCTTCATAGGCGAACAAGAACTCGTTCTGCTTATCTTCTAACTGCATGCCAATATTAGCTAACCATTTAAACCCGGTCAGCGTTTGGAAATAAGTCGCACCATGAGATTGAGCCACTTTTTCAAGTAAGGTTGAAGAGACAATACTGTTGCCAACTAACTGGTTTTTGGTATGCGGCTTTGAGAGTAGATAATGAGCGAATAGCACGCCGACTTGGTCACCCGTGAGCATTTTGTATGAGCCATCATCTGTTCTCACTGCAACGGCAAATCGGTCTGCATCTGGGTCATTGGCACAAGCAATGTCGGCATCGACACTTTTTGCTAAGTTAACCACCAGATCCATCGCGCCTTTTTCTTCCGGATTCGGGAAGTTCACGGTCGGGAAGTTACCATCGGGCTCTCTTTGCTCGGCGACGCTGAACACCTTATGGAAACCAGAATCATGAAGAAGATCCTCAGCCATTTGCGCGCCCACACCATGCATTGCAGTGTAGGTGATGGTGGTGTTCGCCGATTCAATATCTTTACTCACGTATGGGCTCTGATTGATAGCAGCTCGGTAGGTCTGATAATAACCTTCAGTTAACCATACCAACTTACCTTGTGTTTCAGCATCATTAAGGCTCATCAAAGGGATAGGCTTGGTTGATGCGATATCGATTTCAGCGGCAATGCCAGCATCATGCGGAGGAATGATTTGCGCGCCATTCTCCCAGTATACTTTGAAGCCATTGTATTCTGGCGGGTTATGGCTGGCCGTCACCACAACAGCCGCTGCGGCGTTGAAATGCTCAATACCAAAAGCAACGATAGGGGTTGCAGCGACATTCGAGGTTAAGTAAACCTTAATGCCTAAAGCCGTGAGTACGGAAGCAGTATCAACAGCGAACTGCTTTGAATCTAAACGGCCGTCATAGCCCACAACCACACCACGAATCTTGGCATTTGCAACGTGCTCTATTAAATAGTGACCAAGCCCTGTCGCGGTTTCTTGTATCACTAAGCGATTCATTCTATTTGGACCACATCCAACTTTGCCTCGAAGACCTGCTGTTCCGAACTCTAATCGTTGAGTAAAGCGGTCTTCAAGTTCGTCATGCATTCCTTCATCGATGAGGTGTTGAAGCTCTTCACGAGTTCTTGGGTCTGGGTCTCTCGCTAACCAATTCATTGCATCTTGCATAATCACTAAACCTTTTAATGTCTGTATGACTTACTGTTGAGTTAACTTAAGTGATATTGATTATCATTTCTATGAAAGCAATCGTAAAACTCGATATAAAATAAATTCCAACGTCAAGAGGGCATGTAGCTTAGTTACTTCAAATAATTGACTGTTTAGTAAGTAAACTTACCTTGAACTATTGGATATCACTAACTAGCCTTTTACATAAATATAACAAAATTTAACAAATTCGCCGTTTTTGAATCTTTCATGAAAACCTCTCACGTTTCTGAGCCGTATTGGCTCATGGGGAGATATGAGGTTGATAGTGTCTTAAAGCTGTCTCCATGCGAGTTGTAGATTGAGATTCAGCCTTTTCATGTGTAGTCGGGATAACAATGAATGTTGCCTGGCTCGTAATGACATGTAGTTCGTAATGAAACATAGCTCGTAACGACATTTAGGTCGCAAGTATCCAATTAGGAAGGATAAGGAGAGATCTTTTGAAAAGATTACTGGTTAGGCTAGCGTGGCTTTTGAAGAGTTTTGTTGTGGTTTTAGTGTCGCCTTTAGTGCATGCAAGTAGTGAATACAACATGACAAGAGGCGTGACTGAGATCAGCAGTGAGGTTTATGAACTTCATATGCTTATCTTCTACATCTGCTGCGCAATTGCCTTCGTTGTTTTTGGGGTGATGTTCTATTCGATTTTGAGACACCGAAAGTCGAAGGGAGCGGTGGCGGCTCACTTTCACGAAAGCACCAAAGTTGAAATCCTCTGGACCATCATTCCAATTATTATTCTTATTGCTATGGCGATACCCGCGACCAAAACCTTGATTGCTATGGAAGACACCTCTCAATCAGATCTGACCGTTAAAATCACTGGATCACAATGGAAATGGCATTACAGCTATTTTGGTGAAGACGTCGAATTTTTCAGCCTTCTAGCGACCAGTGACAAAGAAATCGAAGGCATTGAAGTGAAAGGGGCTCATTACCTGCTAGAGGTTGATAAGCCATTAGTTCTTCCTATTGATAGAAAAGTTCGCTTCTTGATGACCTCTGACGATGTGATTCACTCGTGGTGGGTTCCTGCCTTTGCCGTTAAGAAAGACACTATCCCGGGGTTCATTAACGAAGCGTGGACAAAAATAGATGAACCCGGTGTATATCGTGGCCAGTGTGCTGAACTGTGTGGCCGAGCACATGGCTTTATGCCGATAGTGGTGCATGCCATGGAAGAAGACGAGTTTGATGCATGGCTGGCGGAACAAAAAGAATTGGCGATAGCCGCACAACAGGCGGCTCAAGATGCATTAGACGCGTCACTTTCTTTGGAAGAGCTGAACACCATCGGTGAAGAGGTTTACAAAACTCGATGCGCGGTCTGCCACCAAGCGAACGGTGAGGGTATTCCTGGTGCATTCCCCGCTATTAAAGGTAGCCCAGTTGCTCTAGGAGATGTCGATGTGCATATCGACACCATTGTTTATGGTCGTGGAGGCACGGCAATGCAAGCCTTCGATAACCAGTTAACCGAGAAAGAGATCGCTGCGGTAGTCACTTATCAAAGAAATGCATGGGGTAATGACACGGGCGATATTGTTCAGGCTTCAGATATTAACGCTTACAAGGTTAAACAAGAAGGCGGAGCCCAAGCACCTGACGAACAGGGCTCAACGGATGAAGCACAAAGTGATGCTAAGGAGCAGCTATGAGTTCACCAATCAATAAGCCGGTGAAATCGGCGCCTGAAGAAGATCAGGCCTTAAGCCATTCTGTGGAAGGCACATTGGACAGCAATGACTTGTCTCTGGATGATCACGATTCTCACGCCGCTCCAAAAGGGTGGGCACGTTGGCTGTATTCAACCAATCATAAAGACATAGGCACATTATACCTGTGGTTCAGCTTTTCGATGTTCTTAACTGGCGGCGCGATGGCAATGGTGATCCGCGCTGAGCTATTTCAACCGGGCTTGCAGCTTGTTGAACCAGACTTCTTCAACCAAATGACCACAGTGCACGGCTTGATCATGGTGTTTGGTGCGGTAATGCCTGCATTCACGGGACTCGCTAACTGGATGATCCCTATGATGATCGGGGCGCCAGATATGGCGTTGCCTAGAATGAACAACCTCAGTTTCTGGATTCTGCCTTTTGCCTTCTTAATCTTAATTGGCTCTCTGTTTACAGAGGGAGGTGGCCCGAGTTTTGGTTGGACATTCTACGCGCCGCTGTCAACGACTTACGGCCCTGATAGCACGGCGCTGTTTGTCTTCTCTGTTCATATTATGGGGATCAGTTCGATCATGGGGGCGATCAACGTCATTGTGACCATCGTGAACATGAGAGCCCCGGGTATGACTTGGTTTAAATTGCCAATGTTCGTTTGGACTTGGTTAATCACCGCTTTCTTGCTGATAGCCGTAATGCCCGTTCTCGCTGGGGCGGTGACCATGGTGTTGACCGATAAATACTTTGGGACGAGCTTCTTCGATGCGGCTGGTGGTGGTGACCCCGTCATGTTCCAACATATATTCTGGTTCTTTGGGCACCCCGAAGTATACATCATGATCTTACCGTCGTTTGGTATTGTCTCTGCCATCATCCCAGCCTTTAGTGGTAAGCGTTTGTTTGGTTATCATTCAATGGTGTATGCGACCTGTAGTATCGCGATCTTGTCTTTCTTAGTGTGGGCACATCATATGTTCACTACGGGGATGCCGGTTTTTGCTGAACTGTTCTTCATGTATTGCACCATGTTGATTGCGGTTCCGACGGGAGTGAAAGTCTTTAACTGGGTAGCAACCATGTGGCGAGGCGCGTTGACCTTCGAAACACCAATGCTGTTCACCATCGCCTTTATTGTTCTATTCACGATAGGCGGCTTGTCAGGATTGATGCTCGCTATTGTTCCTGCTGATTTCCAATACCATGACACCTATTTTGTAGTGGCTCACTTCCACTATGTTCTGGTTACCGGTGCGGTGTTCTCGATAATGGCCGCAGCCTATTATTGGTTACCTAAGTGGACCGGGCATATGTACGATCACAAACTCAGCCTGTGGCATTTCTGGACGTCAGTAGTCTCAGTGAATGTCCTTTTCTTCCCGATGCATTTCTTAGGCTTGGCGGGGATGCCACGTCGTATTCCAGACTACGCTATTCAGTTCGCTGACGTTAACCAAGTAGTGTCGATTGGTGGCTTTGCTTTTGGTTTGTCTCAATTGATTTTCTTATGGTTAGTCATCAAGTGCGTAAAAGGCGGTGAGCCTGCATCAAGCAAGCCTTGGGATAGAGCTGAAGGACTTGAGTGGACAGTACCAAGCCCAGCACCTCATCACACCTTTACTCATCCACCTAAAATCGATTAGAGGGATGCACAATGAATGATAAGCAAAGCGAGATAGATAAAAAACAACCTAAGCGATCTACCAAGAAGCTGACGGGCTACTTGGTATTGAGTGTCGTGGCGATGTTTGGCTTCGGTTTCGCTTTGGTTCCGCTTTACGATGTGATGTGTGAGGCGTTGGGAATCAACGGTAAAACTAATACTGTTTCTGCTGTTCAACCTCAGGGGATGCAACCGGACTACTCTCGTACTGTTCGTGTGGAGTTTATGTCGCACATCAAACCTGATATGCCCTGGCAGTTTGTTCCTGAAGAGCGTGTGCTAGAGGTTCACCCTGGTGAGGTGGTTCAAACTAACTACATTGCCAAAAACCTATCTGGAGCCTCATTGGTTGGCCAAGCCGTACCATCGGTTTCTCCAGGAATGGGAGCGACCTACTTCAACAAGATGGAATGCTTTTGCTTTAATCAGCAGCCACTTGACGGGTTCAAGAGCGCTGAAATGGGTTTGATATTTTACATAGAGCCAGACATTCCAGACTCGATACACACGCTGACGCTCTCTTATACGCTGTTTAATATCACGAGTGAGGTGGTCGGGGAATCAAGCAGTCCCGAGCCTAATGTAATCGCGAGTAACTAGGAACCAGAATCAACAAAAGGAGTTGAGCGATGAGTTCTAAAAAGGAAGTTTATTTCGTTCCACATCAAAGCCACTGGCCATTAGTCGGTGCCGTTGCGCTGTTTCTTGTTGCTGTTGGAGCAGGGTTAACCGTGCAAAACATGGGGACTGATGCTGCTGGTGGCGTGTTCGGCAAAGCGGTGTTGTTAGTCGGATTTGCTGTTCTTCTGTATATGCTTGCGGGTTGGTTTAGCAACGTAATTACGGAATCATTGAGTGGTGTTTATTCCGAGCAGATATCTCGCTCCTTTAGGCAAGGCATGAGCTGGTTCATCTTTTCTGAAATCATGTTCTTCGGCGCTTTCTTTGGTGCGCTTTTCTATGCTCGTATGATTTCTGTTCCTTGGATTGGTGGTTCGGGCAACAATGAAATGACCCATGAAGTCTTGTGGCCGATGTTCCAATCTATGTGGCCACTGACCACGACACCTGATGGCGTAACGACACAAGCTATGCCTTGGCAAGGTATCCCTCTAAAAAACACCATAATTCTGCTGCTTTCCTCTGTGACGCTGCATATGGCACATATCAGTCTTGAACAAAATAAGCGTATGGCTTTGATCGTCTGGTTGGAGATAACCATTGTTCTGGCCGGTTTCTTCCTGTTTTTCCAAGTCGAAGAGTACGTCCATGCCTATCAAGAGATGGGGCTGACCCTTCAATCAGGCATCTACGGCAACACTTTCTTCTTATTGACTGGTTTCCATGGTTTGCATGTCTGCTTAGGGACGATCTTTTTGATTGTATTACTGGCAAGGGTTGCGAAAGACCACTTTACGCCAAAAGACCACTTTGCTTTCCAAGCCGGCAGTTGGTATTGGCACTTTGTTGATGTGGTTTGGTTAGGGTTGTTTGTGTTCGTCTATGTTCTTTAACGACATATTGAGCTGCTTTAAGCCATGCTTGGAAGAATAAATATGTTTGAAAACGTTAATCAACTTGAAAGCCTTAGTAAGGCCTTGGATTTGGAGTAATGGTGCCTGAGGCTAGGGCAAGTAACAGCAATAGCACAACGATGGCAGACAGCACCACACGACGACCTAAGAAGTGACTCAGTCTTTTGCCATTTTGTTTGCCTGAGGCGATTTGGATTAGACCTTTCATCAAATTGAAAGCGATAAAAAACAGCAAAGCGACCAATACAATTTTAAATAACAACACAAAGGTAGATGACGCCATAGTGATAACTCCAAACCGATTGATTGATGATGAACACAAGTTCCGCAGTAAAGGTTTTTGGATAGCGGTTGTTTTAACTGTGGTTTCAGTCGGCGCTTTAATCAAGTTGGGTTTATGGCAACTCGATCGTGGTAACGAGAAATTACGTTATGAACAGCAATTAGCTGAGAGAGCACATCTCTCGTCACAACCTTTGGGTGTCGTTATTTCTGAGTTGCGAGAGCTGGATTTATCTGGTCAAGAGTCATTAAATCCTCAAACCCTAAACGGGTTAAAGGCTGATGTTGAATTAGTCAATACGAGCGGCTTGATGCTCTTGTTAGACAACCAGATAAGCCAAGGAACGGTAGGGTATGTGATTTACATGTTGGGTGAGGTTCGCTTTGAAGATGGAAACCAGTCCTTAGTGGCTGAAAAACAGTTGTTGATCGATCTTGGGTTTGTTCCGGCAAGTAATGACAGAAGAGAACTACCGCAATTAGGAAGTATCACTGTACCAACCAAAATGTCAGGGCGCTTGTATACACGCTCAATTAATCCTTTAAGTCATGAGTTGGGTTTAGAAAATACGACACCGAATAGAATCCAAAACCTAAACATAGCAGCGTTATCACAGTATACAGGACAAGAAGTGCTGCCCTTTGTCTTCCAACCTCAGAGTTTAGATTCATGGCCCTATGAAATGTTATGGCGTCCAACGGCGATGAGGTCTGAGAAGCATTTTGGTTACTCATTTCAATGGTTTGTTATGGCTGCGGTACTTTTGTTTTTGATGTTGTTGATTGGCTATCGGTACCTAAAAGCAACACCTATCACGAGGAATAAGGATGGATAAATCTCAAGCACAAGTGAACAGGGAAATTACCGAGGCAAACATGGCTGAGCTCAGAAGCCGTCGTACTAAAGGACGTTTGGTATTAATCGGACTCGTTTTAATTTTCGCTTTGCCAGCCATTATCGCCAAAACTGTGTTGGATCAGAATTGGTATACGTCAGGTGTCACTAACTCAGGCGAATTGGTAGAACCAAGAATTACACTAGCGGATTTTGGCGTAACGGTACCCATGGCAGGAGAGGGTTGGGTTGTGGGGTATATCGCACCGATGGAGTGCGAAAGCTTGTGTGAACAACAGCTTCATTATTTGAATCAAAGCTACTTAGCGTTAGGGAAAAACAAAGAGCGAGTGACCGCCGTTGTTTTCGTCTCAGAAGGTAACTCGTTGTCGGGTTCGCTCAACAAGCCTGATTTATCTTTGTTAGCAGGTAGTGATCAGTTAAGCACCAAGTTTTCGCCGGCTTCCATTGTCATTATTGACCCGCTAGGACAGTTGGTTATGGAGTACAAAAGCGTGTCGGAACCGTCGCAGCTAGTCGGGCAATCCAAAGGTATGATTCATGATTTAAGAAAGCTACTTAAGCTGTCACGAGTTGGGTAGTTGATGGCGCAAATGCTTGAGCTTAAGCAGCGAAAGGGAATAAGTATAGGGAGATAAACGATGCAGAATAAAGCCCCTGATTTACTCATGCACATGATGAGATTAACTATCTTGTTAACCCTTACCGTGATTGTGCTCGGTGCTTATACCCGTTTGTCTGATGCTGGCCTTGGCTGTCCTGACTGGCCTGGGTGCTATGGAAAGATTACCGTTCCGTCTGATGCCCAAGCAGTTAATCAAGCCAATCTACAATTTCCAGAACGAGCTCTCGAAGCAGACAAAGCTTGGATAGAGATGATCCATCGCTACTTTGCAGGAACATTAGGGCTGCTTATCTTTGTCGTTGTTGCTTGGTGTATTAAAAAGAATATAACACCAGTTGGTCTTCCATTACTTATCTCTGCCACTGTGATTTTTCAGGCTTTGCTTGGAATGTGGACGGTGACTCTTAAGTTGATGCCCGTTGTGGTTATGGCGCATTTGATGGGGGGTTTCACATTGCTGTCACTGTTGTGTCTGCTCTACTGCCGTTTGTCTCAATTCCAAAGCCGTTTTGGCGAGGCTTCTTATTCTCCAACACTTAAATTTTGGGCGTTGTTTGGGTTACTCATTGTGGTTGGGCAGATACTGCTTGGTGGTTGGACATCGTCAAACTATGCCGCTTTGGTGTGTACCCAATTGCCTATTTGTGAAGGTAACTGGATGAGCTACCTCGATTTCAAAAATGCGTTCGATTTTGCTCAACACGGACACGATAACTATGAGTTTGGTGTGTTGGAGTATCCCGCGAGGCTTACCATACATGTCATGCACAGGTTCGGGGCTATTGTGGCGACATTAACGGTGCTGATGGTCGTGTACCAGTTATGGAAGTTTGGCCAAGTGCCTCACCAAAAGCTGAGCATGATTGTCGCAATAGTGTTGTTTACTCAAATCAGCCTTGGGATCAGTAATGTATGGTTTCACCTGCCAATCTCAGTTGCGGTTTTGCATAACCTAGTCGCAGTAATGTTGCTCATCAGCATGGTTGTAACCAATTTTGTGGTGTGGCAACGCAAACCGAGTGAGAGCTTGGTGAAGAACAGTGTATTACAAGGAGGTAATCATGGTCAGTAGAACGTCAACACAGTATGAAGTGGTGGCTCAAGACGCAGCCTTAACTCATAAGATAACAGCCAATAATGACATAACTTTAAGTAACGAAAAGGCTGAAAAAAACAAAGCCACTTGGAAAGTTTATTTAACGCTGACTAAGCCTAAAGTGGTGGCTTTGATGTTGCTGACAGCATTGGTTGGGATGTGTTTGGCCGTGCCGAATGGATTGCCTTTGCAACAAACTTTGTTCGGAATGATTGGGATAGGGTTAATGGCAGGTTCAGCGGCTGCGTTTAACCATTTGATCGATAAAAAGATCGACGGCCAGATGACTCGAACAAATCGACGCCCTTTACCATCCGGTGAGCTGAGTAGTGTGCGTGTGTTTAGCTTTGCAGCAGGTATCGGCTTATTTGGGTTCGCTACGTTAGTGGTGTGGGTCAATCAACTCACGGCTTGGCTAACCTTTGCAAGTTTATTGGGCTATGCGGTCATCTATACCATGTACTTGAAGCGAGCGACGCCACAGAACATCGTAATTGCAGGGATAGCTGGCGCAATGCCACCGTTATTGGGCTGGACGGCAGTCACCAACGAGCTGCATTCAAATGCTTGGTTGTTGGTGATGATCATCTTTATTTGGACGCCTCCTCATTTCTGGGCGTTGGCAATTCATCGTCGTGATGAGTATGCCAAAGTGAACATCCCCATGTTGCCTGTGACCCACGGAATCGAATACACCAAGACTTCTATTTTGCTCTATACCTTGCTGCTAAGCATCGTATGTATATTGCCGGTATTGGTCGGCATGAGTAGCTGGATATATTTGAGCGCTTCTTTGGTTCTCAACGGCGGGTTTGTTTATCACGCTTGGGTACTTAAATATCGTGATGAACCTAATATGGCGATGAAGACCTTTAAGTTCTCCATCTATCATCTCATGATCTTGTTTGTGGCTCTGTTGGCGGACCACTATCTACTTTGATAACTGATGCTTCAGCTGTTACAGAATAAGAAAACGGATGCTTTGGGCATCCGTTTTTGTTTGGTTGATGACTAAAACTCACCCAATACAAAGTAAGTATCTAGCGAGTACTTAGTCCACTTTGTTCCAAGCACTTTGCCAGTGTGAACCGACACCTGGTTCGTACTGAGTTGCTGTTGGAGCCCATTGAACACAGTAGCCAGAGTATGGGAACTCTTTACACTGATAAACGCCACCATCGCTGCTTAGAACCTTTGTTCCTGCTGTGTAAGACTCAATGCTTTCTGGGAACACGAAGTCGTAGTCGCCTGCTGGTGGCGGTGTTTGCTCGTCCATTAGGTGGAAATCAAGCGTGTTCTGATCCACTAAGTTACCTTGGTCATCTTTCGTCACAACCACAAGCATGTGGTGACCAGCTTCAGACTTAGAAAGAGTCAGTTGAATATCTTCAACTTGTCCGTCTGCTAGGTCCGATTTCTGAGAGGCAAGTGCTTCACGGTGATGGTTGTACACGGTAAGCTCAGCTTGAATATCGCCTGTTGCCGCTAGCGTAAGGTCAAGCTGAGTAGGTTGGCTCTCATCGATAATGTACTCTGATTCTAAGCCTGTTACTTCTAGCTCATGCTCTGGTTCTGGAGTGTCAATCTTGTAGCCGATTTCCACACTGTTAAAGCCAGAACCTGCTTTTAGATAAACAGGGTTCGTGCCGTATACTGGCGCAAAATCGCCTTGGTCGTTCAATTGACCTGCTTTGATTTGCGTCTGCTCTTGATTGATTTTAGAAGAAAGAGCGTAAGACCAGTTATTGGCTTTGCCTTGCTCAGTACTTTCAATCACAAGCTCAGTGCTGTATGAAGCGTTCTCACCAGACTGGTCGAATACACGCGTATAAACAGCGTCACCAACATTCAGGTCTTGTGTCGGGTTGATTTGACCACCTTGATCCCAATCAGGAATGAAAGGGCCGTCACCATCAAATTTCACGTCGATAACGTTGTAGAAAGCCGCTGCAGTGTCACCTACATCCCATACCGCAAGGATCACTTGATAACCTTCACGCTCTGGCACATTACACAAGTGACTGACTTGCATCGGTGGCTGTTCCATATTGCCTTCAACAACACAGAATGGCGTTAAGTCAAAAGAGCTGCGAGCCAACGGCTGGTTTGGATTCCAGTCGGGTTGAGTAATGTAATATTTCCAATCGCGAGTCTTGTGGTTAGCTGTGAATGTCCACTCGAAGTATTGAGAACCAGACTTGATAGGGCGTTTAACCCAGCGGTCTGCCTTTTGCTCGTCTAGTGCTGCTGCTAAAGAAGATTGCGCACTGGCGATTCTCCCATCAGCAGGGCCAACTTCTGGGAAGCCTTCAGGGCCTTCTACACTTTGTGGTTCGTATTGGATACCACCACAGTTGGTGTTTTTCTCTTGCGTATCACTCGCAGGGAACTTACATAGGGCAACACGGCTCTCAGCTACGCCATTGTTGTATGCCGAGACATAACCGTGACCGAAGCTTGCACCGCTTACGCTAAGAAGCGATAGCGCGATGAGTGATTTTTTTTGGAGTTGTTTCATTATTTGTCCTTACTGTATTTGGCCGACAAAAAAGAGAACACCCCGGCATGCATTTACACTTAAATTCTATTAAGTGGCGGCCCCGCTATCATAGACAGAATATTTGTCGACAGACCGGTGGCTTTGCGTCCTATTCTTTCAAATAGTTTGCCAGAAGTGCGTTTGAGCAATCGAAATGTAGCCAACCAGTTTTATAAATGCGAATCAATCGATTGAAATGTGGAATGCCAATCTCGAACTTTTAATTCTTGATACAAATTAACTTGCTATATGTTTAGTTCGTTAACGTATAAATTATTGATATAAATAAAGAAAGCATTTGATCTAATCGTTTTAGTGAATGACTTTGGGTTGTTTCGCTTCGCTCTGTACAACAATTGTGCACATATCAAAACCAAACCTTTGGTTTCCACTAACCGAACCCTGACACGCCATGTATGAAAAACCGGACAATTGATTGGTATGAATTATATAAAGGAGCCGGTATGGAATTCACAGAACTAGACAGAGACGCGTTGTATCAAACGTGGATGTCACAAAAATCGAGAATGCGAATTACGCAGATGGAGTTTTCAAAAAAGCTAGGCATGAACCAGCTTGATTTCTCAAGAGTGCTAAGAGGGGAGACGCCATTAACCATGTCTTTCATTAGTCATTTTTGTCGTTTACTTCATTTGGAACCAAGGAATGTATTCCCCTCGCTAAAAGAGGTCAATGAATCGGGGCCTAAAGTGGTCTACCTGAAAAGTAGAATGAGTGTTGATGGTGAGATCCAAAATGCTTATATTGAAGGAAATCAGGTAATTGTAGAGTACGCACACACTGTTCAACATGATTAATTTTAGAGTTAGCTCTGATTTTTAACCCCCTTTTTCTACAACCTTTTCACATAGGGTATGTCATACTTAATTAGATTCCTTAATTTTGACTAAGTGCGTTATGAACCCTTTAAAAGTCCTTTTGCTTGTTGCAACCAGCATTTTCTTGCTTGGTTCTGCAGGCGGCCCAATTAGAACCGCTACTAAATTTACCAGCTACGAAGATTTTCAGGCTGGGCCTGACGGAGGCGTCGACTTGGTTTGGGCAAGGGTTGGGTTACGTGACGCGCAGCGTTTGAAATCCAAGTTAGATGACTACGATTCTGTAGTGATCGACCAAATTTTTGTTTTAGCAGAAGAAGGTTCGTTGGATCAGGAAGAGATTCAGGAACTCACTGAGCACATGGTTGCGCGCTTGGAAGATAAAATATCGCCTCATAAAACGATTGTCGATGAACCGACAGGAAAAACGCTCCGCTTGAGTATCGCTCTGAGTAACGTTGAAACACCCAATCCGCTCTTAGCTGTAACGAGCAGCGTTCTGCCGTTTGGCCTTGCGATGTCAACCATATCTAAGGTCACGACTGGTGAGCACACCAATGTTGGGAGTGCGAGTGTAGAGTTATTGGTCAGTGATGCTCAAGAGGGCACACCACTGTTTGCAGCCATCGACCGTGAAGCGGGTAACAAAGATTTTTCAACCATGATTGATTCGCTTGATGATGCCAAAGATGCGATCAACTATTGGGTTGAACGTTTCGGTGATACTCTACAGAATATCGATGACGCTTAGAAAGAGCCTGTAATGCTAGAGAAAGAGAACCTGATTAAACTTGCTAGAATGCAAATGCCATTGGGTAAATACGCTGGTCGTACGTTGATTGACTTGCCTGAAGAATATTTGCTGTGGTTTGATAAAAAGGGATTCCCGTCTGGTGAACTCGGCGATTTATTGAAACTGTGCCTTGCTCTGAAAATTGAAGGGCTTGATAGTGTCGTCAAGCCATTGAAAAGAATGTAATTAAATAAAAGCTCACGCTGATCACGTGAGCTTTTTTGTTTTTGAGTTCGACACAATTTTACATGCATGATGTAGCTTGAAGAATGGCTCTTCTTACCTTGCTATAAAATACGCAATCGATAGCGTGTAAATAATGGTATACAGGGTGTTTTAAATATAAAACACAAAAAAAATTGCGTTTATTTTTAATTAGTGATTGAAACTAGAGTTTTTACTAGTTAAGTTACAGGGAACAAGAAGATTAGTGCTGATAGAAAGTGACGTGAGACAACGTACATTCAGCTCAAGGATAGAAAAAAGGAAGAAGTAAGCAATGTTCCAGACTGATGATGTAAGAATTAACAAAGTAAAAGAGTTATTACCCCCTGTAGCTGTTTTAGAAAAGTTTCCAGCGACAGAAGTTGCTTCTTCTACAACCTTTGAAAGCCGCAAAGCGATCCACAATATTTTAGAAGAGAGCGATGATCGCTTGCTTGTTATTGTCGGCCCATGTTCTATTCATGACACAGAAGCTGCTCTTGAGTACGGTAAACGTTTGAAAGTGTTGCGCGACGAACTTGGTGATAACCTTGAAATCGTAATGCGTGTTTACTTTGAAAAACCACGTACAACTGTTGGTTGGAAAGGTCTAATAAATGACCCGTACATGAACGATACGTTCAAGCTAAATGATGGCCTTCGTCTAGGACGTAAGCTACTGCTGGACCTAACTGACATGGGCATGCCAACGGCAAGCGAATTCCTAGACATGATCACGCCTCAATACGTTGCTGACCTAATCAGCTGGGGTGCAATCGGCGCACGTACTACAGAATCTCAAGTTCACCGCGAACTGGCTTCTGGCCTATCTTGCCCAGTTGGATTTAAGAATGGTACTGATGGCAACATCAAGATTGCAACAGATGCGATTCGCTCTGCTAGCGCTTCTCACCACTTCTTATCAGTAACTAAGTACGGTCACTCAGCTATCGTTGAAACAGCAGGTAACCCTGATTGTCATATCATCCTACGTGGTGGCAAAGAGCCAAATTACAGCGCAGAACACGTTGGTAAGATTAAAGAAGAGCTAGCAGCTTCTGGTCTTCCACAAAAAGTGATGATCGATTTCAGCCACGCAAACAGCTCTAAGCAGTTTAAGCGTCAAATGAACGTATCTGATGACGTAAGCGCACAAATTTCTGGTGGCGACAAAGCTATCTTTGGTGTGATGATTGAATCTCATCTTGTTGAAGGTCGCCAAGACCTGGTTGAGGGCAAAGCTGCAACGTACGGCCAATCTGTTACTGATGCGTGTATTGGTTGGGAAGACACTGAAACAGTACTTCGCCAGCTGGCAGACGCTGTTGAAGCTCGTCGTAACAAATAGACTAATTACAGTCAGCGATTAAGCTACTGAAAATTCAAAGCCCTTAGTTAGCAACAGCTAATAAGGGCTTTTTTGTGGATCTTAGTTGAAAACTGGAAGTGTCTGTATTCTTAAATGAGAAAAGACAGTAACTCGTCGACTTTAAGTGACAGTAAAGCTTTATCTTGTTTGGTTTCAACGTTAAGGCGTATTAATGGCTCGGTATTGGACTTTCTTAAGTTGAAGCGCCATGAGCCCATATTCATGCTGATTCCGTCTGTGTGATCGATCTCAACGGCATTATTTTGGTAGTGCGATAACACGCAAGCCATGACCTGCTCTGGGTCTGAGACTCTTCGATTGATCTCCCCGGAAGAGGGGAATCTATCTATACTAGTACTCGTTAATTGGTGAAGAGATTGTTGAGTTTTCGACATCAGCTCGATAACCAATAGCCAAGGAATCATGCCTGAATCGCAATATCCAAAATCACGAAAATAATGGTGTGCGCTCATTTCGCCCCCATAGACGGCATTCGTTTCACGCATCTTCTCTTTGATCAGTGCGTGTCCTGCTTTAATTCCAATCGCTTTTCCACCATGCGTTTTTGCGATTTCAATTGTGTTCCAGGTCATGCGCATATCGTGCAATACAGTCGTGTTAGGCTGTTTGACCAAGAATGCTTCAGCAAGCAACCCTACAATGTAATAACCCTCGATGTAATCGCCTTGCTCATCAAAGAAAAAGCATCGGTCGAAGTCTCCATCCCAAGCAATTCCAAGGTTAGCAGAATGCTCTAAAACGGCATCTCGAGTGGCTGCTTGGTTCTCTCTAATCAAAGGGTTTGGAATACCATTTGGGAAGTTTCCATCAGGGTTATGATGAACTTTGATGAAGGTGATAGGGACACCGAGTTCGTTAAATTTATTATCTAAAGCATCAATGATATGTCCTGCAACACCGTTCCCAGCATTAACCACAATCTTCATCGGTGACAGCTTTGATGGGGTTATGTACGAGAGTAGGTGCTCGACGTACGGAGCAAGAATACTGTTAGATCTACTAGAGTTACTTGGTTGTGCATGAACGAACGGTAAATTGCAGTTCAGCTCTTGATTAAGTTCTTCAATGCGTCGTTTGATTTCATCTAAACCACTGTTTTTACTGATAGGGCTAGCGTCTACACCGACCATTTTCATGCCGTTGTAATTGATTGGGTTGTGGCTGGCTGTGATTTGTATTCCGCCAATCGCTTTTAGGTAACGAGTCGCAAAGTAGACCTCTTCAGTGCCAGTCATACCTAGATCAATGACGGTAATCCCTGACTCGATTAAGCCTTTGGTCATGGCTTCTTGTAATGACAGGGAGGTTTTGCGGTTATCACGACCAATCACTACCTGCGCCAAACCATCGAGTGAGGTTTCAGGCTTAGCGGATAGGACGTATTCGCCAAATGCCTTACCGAGCAGGTAGGCGAGTGGCTCATTGATTTGTTTACCAATGACGCCGCGGATATCGTTGTTCTTAAAGCAGTTTAGGTCTAATGTTGGTTTCATCGATTTGTCGCTGCTTTATTTCGTTTGGTTGTGCTTTGATGAGTGGACTTGTTGCTTGCGCACGTCTCGCCCATAACTGTCTTGATATCGAATGATGTCGCCTTCACTTAAATGACTGCCTGTTTGTACTTCAATCATCTCGAGTGGGAGATCCCCTGGGTTCTCTAGGCTGTGAATATGACCTAAAGGGATGTAAGTGGATTGATCTTCTTCAACCAGATAGGTTTTCTCATTGTTGGTCACTTTCGCAGTACCCGCCACGACTACCCAATGTTCCGCTCTATGGTGGTGCATTTGTAACGACAACTTGTGACCGGGTTTAACGGTGATACGTTTAACTTTGTCGCGCTTGCCTAGGTCGATAACATCGTATTTACCCCAAGGTCTAAACACCTCACGATGATGCACATGTTCTGTGCGACCCGCTTGATTTAGTTGACTGACAATCGATTTAACACCCTGAACCCTGTCTTTATTTGCAACCAATATAGCGTCTTTGGTTTCGACAATAATCAGGTTGTCGACACCTACCGTCGCAACCAGCTTATTTTCAGCATGGATGTAGTTGTGTTGAGAGTCGACGGTTAATACATCACCTTCAATGACGTTATTGTGCTGATCTTTTTCGCTTACATCCCAGATCGCGGACCATGAGCCAATATCGTTCCAGCCGACATCCATCGGGATCACCGCGGCGTGCAAGGTCTTTTCCATCACGGCATAATCGATTGAATCACTTGGACTGCTTTTGAATGCTTCAGCGTCTATACGGATAAAGTCGAGGTCGGTATTTTGCGTTGCAAGAGCGAGTTTACAAGCCGCTACTATCTCAGGGTGGTGTTCGGCGAGTTCTTTAACATAGCGTGATGCCTTAAACATGAACATGCCACTGTTCCATAAGTATTGTTCTGAGCGGATGTACTCTTCTGCTGTTGCTGTGTCTGGCTTTTCTACAAAGCATTCTATGGCGAAGGCGTGATTGATTGGCTGCTCTGTTCCATTAGTATCAGTTTGAGCACTGGAGGAAAGAGGCTCTCCCTGCTTGATATAGCCATAGCCAGTCTCTGGGGAGCTAGGTGTTATACCGAATGTCACCAGCTTGCCTTGTTTTGCATAATCAACACCACGACTAATCGCTTGTTGGAATTCAGAGGTTTTCGCGATGTGATGATCAGCAGCCAGCACTAACAAGATAGGGTCGGATGCGCTTTGTTCATTAAGCGGTGGTTTACTTAAAGCCTTTAGGGCGGCAAGCGCAATGGCTGGGGCTGTATTTCTACCGACTGGCTCTAGCAGAATACCACTATGTTGAATGTTAGCTGATCGAGCTTGTTCAGCGGCAATAAAGCGATGCTCTTCATTACAGATAATGAATGGGGCATCGCATTTACTATCCATCAAGTGCTCTTCAAGGCCTTGCAGGCGTTGAAGTGTGTGCTGAAGCATTGACTGGTCGCCGGCAATATTGAGAAATTGCTTAGGGTAAAGCTCGCGAGACAGTGGCCAGAGACGACTTCCGGAGCCGCCGGCTAGAATGACAGGTAAAATCATAGCGTGGTAATTAGGTGCATTAGAATACTGCCATCATATTACCACGCTTCACGCTTATTACTTATCGATAACCAAGAAGGATATGACTATCGATGACCTTCCGTAGGGGAGTTCAACATGTCTTTGGGATCGCTAATATTCTGATTATCACCTAGGCTTTGAACGCTGTTATGATCTTGAACATTAGAAAAGTCTTGAGGGTCAATCTTGAGTGTCTGTGTTGGGAACGCGATGTCTGCATTGTGTTTATGAATAATCGCCAGAACCTGTAACAGAACGTCTTGCTTCACTTTGTGGTACCTGATCCAGTTGACTGTTTTTGTGAAGGTATAGATAAAGAAGTTGAGCGTTGATGGCCCAAATTTGTCAAAGTTAACGATCAACGTCTGTTTGGCATCAATATCTGGGTGGGTCTCGAGCATGGTTCTTACATCATCAACAATGAGCGCCAATTTGTCTGCATCTTGATAACGAAGACCAAAGGTTTCATTGATTCTACGATTCAACATTCTCGATGGATTCTCTACCACAATACTACTGAACACCGAATTTGGCACGTACAAAGGACGCTTATCAAAAGTGCGGATGATCGTCATGCGCCAACCAATGCGTTCGACAGTGCCTTCGATTTGACGATCGGGAGAACGTATCCAATCACCGACTTTAAAAGGGCGGTCGAAGTAAATCATCATGCCACCGAAGAAATTCGACAGTAAGTCCTTAGCCGCTAAACCGACGATCAAGCCACCAACACCACCAAAGGTGAGTAAGCCGGAAAGACTGAGCCCAAATGCCTGCATAATGGTTAGGCCGCCCATCACCATAAAGAACAAGCGAGCGACTTTCGCTATCGCTTGTACAGTGGTTTCGTCTCTGGTTTTTTGCTCTAAGACATAGGCTTCTGTGTTAGTGATCATTCGTAAGGTAAACCAAACGAAGGTACAGATAATTAATATGTGCTTAAGTGTTTTTAACCAGTTGATTTCATTGCCAAACTGGTCTTGAAGTATTAGCCCGATAGAGACTGTAGCAGGCCAACACCAAAGTAATGTGCTGACAGGGGTTTTTAGTGCTTCTAGCAGTAGATCGTCCCAGTGGAATGGGGTTTTCTGAACCAGAATTTCTAAGCGATTATGGATAATTCGCCAAGCTACCCAAGCGAGAAAACTCGCAATAGTGATGAATAGGACGCTGTTTGCCCAATCACTATGGCTCTGGTTGATGTAGGTTTGTACTTGGGTTATGAATTCATTCATTGTGTGTGCTGCCGCAGAAATTATGAATTGGAAATTAGCAGAAACTCGAGTTGTTCTCTACCTTTATAAATCAAGCGATTATGACAATAGTATAACCTTATTCTTGCAGAACTAACTTTTTTTGAGATAGAAACTAATGTAGGTTTGGCTATCCCGTGTAATTAAAATTTCTAAACAGGATTTCAAATGAGCGACAAACAATATGCAGTTATCGGTTTAGGGCGATTTGGTCTGTCTGTTTGCAAAGAGCTACAAAGTTCAGGGGCACAGGTACTGGCCGTCGATATTGATGAAGAGCGAGTGAAAGAAGCAGCGGCTTTTGTTTCACAAGCGATTGTTGCGAACTGCACGAGCGAAGAGACGGTGAAAGAGTTAAGACTCGATGATTACGATATGGTGATGGTGTCGATAGGCTCTGACGTTAACTCAAGCATTCTAACGACTTTGGTGGTGAAAGAATCTGGAGCAAAAGCAGTCTGGGTTAAGGCGAATGATAAGTTCCACGGCAAGATCCTCTCTAAGATTGGTGCTGACCATATCATCATGCCCGAGCGCGATATGGGTATTCGTGTTGCTCGTAAGATACTGGATAGACGCGTTCTTGAGTTTATCGATCTTGGCAGCGGTTTAGCGATGACGGAGATTGTTATTGGTTCTAATTTGTTGGGTAAGAAACTTGGCGACCTTAAGCTGTGTAAAGAAAATGGTGTTGAAGTACTTGGCTTCAAGCGAGGACCGAACCTAACTAAAGCTCCAGAACTGGATGTGAGTTTAGAAATTGGGGATGTGGTGATCATCGCTGGGCCGAAAGAGACCTTATCTAGAAAGCTACGCAATTGGTAATTGGCAATAAGGTAACAGTATGAATTCGTTAAAACGAAAAGGTACTTTCTACACGCTTAAGAGTGATAAAAAGCCACGTAAAGGCTCTGAACCTAAGATTATCCTTACGAGCTTCTTAGGCGTACTTATCCCCTCTGCAATATTGTTGACGATGCCTGTATTCTCTGTGACAGGCCTAAGTTTTACGGATGCACTGTTTACAGCAACCTCGGCGATCAGTGTGACAGGATTAGGTGTTGTCGATACCGGTGAGCATTTCACCTTGGCGGGTAAAATCTTACTGATGTTCTTGATGCAAGTCGGCGGGTTAGGGCAGATGACTCTATCTGCGGTACTGCTTTACATGTTCGGTGTTAGGTTAAGCCTTAAACAACAAGCACTCGCGAAAGAAGCGCTTGGCCAAGATCGTAAGATTAACCTTCGTAAATTGGTTAAGAAGATCATCATCTTTGCATTAGTGGCTGAATTTATCGGTTTTGTATTGCTCTGCTTCCGCTGGGTACCTGAGATGGGATGGTCAACGGGCTGTTTTTATGCTCTATTTCATGCGATATCTGCATTCAATAACGCAGGTTTTGCACTGTTTTCAGACAGTATGATGAGTTTTGTTGATGATCCGCTGGTGATCTTCACCTTAGCTGGCTTGTTTATTTTCGGTGGGCTAGGCTTCACAGTCGTCGGCGACCTATCGAGTAACTGGCGTAAAGGTTTTCGACATCTTCATTTACACACCAAGATTATGCTAACCGCCACTCCGACTCTATTGTTGGTAGGTACGGTATTGTTCTGGCTGCTAGAAAGAAATAACTCAGCAACCATGGAAGGGTTATCGACTCAAGGACAGTGGCTAGCCGCATTTTTTCAGTCGGCAAGTGCTCGTACTGCTGGCTTTAATAGTGTGGATTTGTCTCAATACACTCAGCCGGCATTGCTGGTAATGATTGTACTGATGTTGATTGGTGCCGGTTCTACCTCAACGGGTGGTGGTATTAAGGTTTCGACCTTTGCCGTCGCGTTTGTTGCGACGTGGACGTTTTTACGCCAGAAGAAACATGTAGTGATGTTTAAGCGAACCGTAACTTGGCAAGCGGTAACAAAGTCATTGGCCATTATTGTGGTAAGTGGGGCGTTATTAACCACCGCGATGTTTTTGTTAATGCTTACTGAAAAGGCAGCGTTTGATCGAGTCATGTTTGAGGTGATTTCTGCCTTTGCAACGGTTGGTTTAACAGCTGGCTTAACCGCAAACCTGACTGAGCCAGGTAAATACATCATGATTGTGGTTATGGTGATTGGACGTATCGGCCCCCTGACCTTGGCTTATATGCTAGCTCGCCCAGAACCTTCCTTGTTGAAATACCCTGAAGACACGGTGTTAACGGGTTAATTAGGTCCATGGGCTGATAAATAAAGCTCTGTAAATAAAAACAAAGCTAGCGATATGCTGGCTTTGTTGTCATAGGCTGATCGTTAATTGCTGAATGCCTATCCCTCAAACATCTCAACGTATTCCTCATAGCCTTCTTCTGCTAATTTATCCGCAGGGATAAAGCGCATTGCGGCTGAGTTCATGCAGTAACGTAACCCTGTTGGTTTTGGACCATCTTTGAATACATGCCCTAGGTGGGAATCGCCAAACTTACTTCGAACCTCTGTTCTTGGGTAAAGCAGCTTGTAGTCAGTAGTTGTAACGACATAAGCTTCGCTGATTGGTTGGGTGAAGCTCGGCCAACCCGTACCTGATTTGTATTTGTCTTTTGATGAGAACAACGGCTCACCAGTAACGATGTCGACGTAGATTCCTTCCTGTTTGTTATCCCAGTATTTGTTATCAAACGGGCGTTCTGTCGCGTCATCTTGCGTTACATCGTACTGAAGTGCCGTTAGCTTGGCTTTGATCTCCGCGTCAGACGGCTTAACGTAGGTTTTAGCATTGGCTGTCGCATTCTTACTGTCGATGATCTGACGTAGTGTTTTAGGGTTGTCCTTTCTATCATCACCGAAGATTTTATCTAGGTACTGATCGCGGCCAGAAGCATAGCGGTAGTAGTTATAACGAACTTTACTCTTCTTGTAATAGTCTTGGTGATAGTCTTCCGCTGGCCAGAATTTTTCAAATTCAATCAGTTCTGTTTTTAGTGGTTCACCAAAGATATTAGCTTTGTCGATTTCCATCATGAAGTTCTGAGCAACATCTTTTTGTGCTTGGTTATGATAGAAAATAGCTGGTCGATAATGACGGCCTCGGTCTACAAAAGAACCTTTGTCATCGGTTGGGTCGATGTGTCGGAAGAATTGGTCAAGAACCTGTTCGTAGCTAACCACATCAGGGTTATAGGTCACGTTGATCACTTCGATGTGACCTGACTTACCCGAAGAGACCTGTTTGTAGGTTGGGTTTTCCAGTTCACCACCAGAGTATCCAGAGATAACGTCGGTCACGCCTGTCAGTTTTTCTAGATCGGATTCTGTACACCAAAAACAACCACCAGCCAGTGTCGCGATTTCAGTTTTACCTGAACTAGCCGTTTTATCCATTGTATTGGCAGTGCCAGTCTGGCTTACAAACAGCGAAATCAGTGGTAGTGTAACCACGAGTGATACCAATATTTTAGATAATTTATTCATAGATACCTCATCTTGACGTTTTTCTCATTCGATTTTGAATGTACGAATAGAGACAGGTTTTAGATGGAAAAAATTGCATCATTCACAAAAAAATATGTCGCCGAGAAAATCTTGCTCATAAATGCCGCCAGTAGTAGGGTGTAGGCATTGATATAAAATACCAAATAATGATGACGTTTTCGTACATCTAAGGAACAACATGCAAGCAGAAGTTAAATGGGTCGAAGGCTTTAAATTCCTCGGTCAATCTCAATCAGGCCATTCTATTGTTATGGATGGAAGCGGCGGTGCTACTGCGCCAAGCCCGATGGAAATGGTGTTAATGGCTGCTGGTGGCTGTAGCTCTGTTGATGTAGTGGACGGTTTGAAATCTGCGGGTCAAAGCATCACTGGTTGCAATGCAAAGCTTGAAACCAAACGTCGTGAAACAGCGCCAAAAATCTTTACTGTGATTAACATTCACTTTGAAGTGTCTGGTGACAACCTAGATCCTGAGTTAGTGGCTAAAGTATGTGCTGATTCGTTAGAAAAATACTGTTCAGTATGTCTAATGTTAGGTGCTGGCGTAGAAATGACTCACAGCTGGGAAATCGTTTAGTTTTCGGTTTGTACAGCCTAGCTTGGGGCCGGTACTTTTCGGCTTACGGCTTATTAGTAAAGACAGATACAGAAAAGGGCGGAGCACTTTGAGTGCTCCGCCCTTATTATTTCGGCTAAGGTAGAGTGCTGTTATTCAGCAGTTTCTACGATAACTTCTTCAACTTGTACTTCTTCTTGGTATTCGAAACCAGGGATCGTTGCGTCAACACGACGGTTTTGAGCACGACCTTCAGCTGTAGCGTTTGATGCAATTGGATTCTCTTCGCCTTCACCTGACGCTGTAATTCGGTCTGCTTCAATGCCTTGCTCTTCGATGTATGCCGCTACAGCTGCTGCACGCTTCTTAGAGATCATCATGTTGTATTCAGCTGCGCCTGTTGAGTCTGTGTGACCAACAACATCAACTGTTGATTGAGGGTGAGCTTTAAGTACTTCAACTAATGGCATTAATGCAATTTTGCCATCTGTAGACAGTTCAGTACTGTTAGTCGCGAACATTTCTTGAGAGTAGCTCTCTGTTTGCGCTTTAGTTACAACGACAGTCGTTTTCTCTTCAACAACAACTGCAGGCTCTGTGATTGGCTCAGATGGCGCTTGAGTCACTGCTACTGCAGAAGCTGTTGCAGCCGCCGCTGATGCTGTTGTGTTGCCAGTACCGAAGTTGTAGCTAACACCAACTGATAGTAGGTTCGAGTTCAGGTCTTGAACGTAGTTGTCGTCGAAGTCATCAAAATATTGGTATTCAACACGCAATGCCCAATCAGAAGAAAGCTGCTTCTCTAGACCGATGCCAGCAGAAAGAACAACGTCATCTTCGCCACCGTGTGAAATGTATGCCGGGCCCGCTTTGAAGAATACATCAAACTCTTGTTGTACTGCTAGACGGTACATTGGAGTTAGCGAGATTGCGATTAGTGGGTCGCTGAACGCAGCTGTTGTACCGTTTTTTGAAAAGCTTGTCTTGTAGTCGCCAAGGAAGTCTGAGCTTAGCTCAATACCAAATTTGTCATTAAAATTGTAACCAGAGTAGATGCCTGCACCAATTGCATCATCATCACATTTAGCACCGGCTACACATGCGCTGTCTAGCCAGCCCATACCCACTTTTGCACCTACATAAGTGGTTGCAGCAATAGAAGGCGCTGCTGCTAGGCCTGAAGCGGCAACAACAGCACACATGATTTTTGACAGTCTTTTCATAATCTTATCCTTGGATTAGCTATTATTGTTATCTGAACTTACCAGTAAAACGATCACTTATTGGGTTACGACACTGCTTATAATAAGTAAATCAAGGTGTTGGTTCAGGTGAACCTGTTTCTTTCTCAGTACTTATATTGTTAATCTGATTGCGTATTGGAGTCAATGAAATTGTTAAATATTATATATTTAAGATGCCTTTATTGTTGATTTTATCATTTGTTGGAATGTTTATGTTTATGTTTAAGCTATAGCCTAGCCTCGTCTATTTACCAGTGGCGCTACGGGTAATAAGTAAAAAACTTGCGCTTTATCATGCTTATAAAACAAAAATCCCCACCCAATATGTATAACTCGAATGAGTACATGATTGGATAGGGATTTGAATTGAAGCTATAGCGGTATTTTCACGTTTTACATCACGTAATAGCTCGACTTTGTTTACGGACGCTCACCCGCCAATAAACGCTTCTCGATATCTGCAATTACGCTAGGTAAGTCTGCAATGGTATCGATCAGGTAATGAGGGTTTGATTTGTTCAGCTTCACGCTTGCTTTTTCACGCGCCGTTGCCAGAGTTGCTTCGTCTGCGTCTAAGTATTCTTGATACGTTAAGCCTGCTTCGTTACCTGATAGAACAAGGCCTACCGTCCACATGCCTGCGTTGTGACCTTCATCAATGCCGGGTGCTGCGTCATCCACTTTCACACACGCTGCAACGCTAGTTACACCTAGATCGATTACGTTTTTAAGTGCCATAAATGGAGCAGGGCGACCGCCTTGAGGTAGGTCATCGGTTGCTACGATGTTGTCTGGGTGGTAACCGTAATCTGCAGCAGCAGGGATTAGCACATCCATCACTTCACGTGGGTAACCTGAACAAGATCCGATCTTCACGTTCTTCTCTTTTAGGTTATTGACCACTTCTATCGCATTCAAAATAGGTGCTGCGTGATCGGCTACTTTCGCTTTTTGAAGAGGCATGAATGCCGCGTAGATCGCGTCAACGTCTTCACTTGTCATTGAGCGTCCGAACTGAGCTTTCCAACGAGCGTCAACAGCAGGGATTCGACCCACCGCTTGGATGTGATCCCATTTACCGATACCCATAGGTTCACGAGCTTCAGCTAAGTCGATGTCAAAGTCGAAACCTTGTTTGAATGCTTCAACGAAGATGCTAGTTGGAGCAAACGACCCAAAATCAACGATAGTGCCGGCCCAGTCAAAGATAACCGCTTGGATAGGTGATGTCGTGTTCATAATAGTGTCCTATTTTTGTGTCACTCCCAGTTCAAAGTTCTGGGAAACAAATGGTTGTTTAAGGTTATTGGTTTAAATGTTGATTTCGAGAATTAAAGGTATTCAAAATCTTTGCAGACTTTGGCTATCGCTTTTTCGAATACAGACAGAGCGACTTCTAGCTCGCTGCGACTGATGATCAATGGCGGGCTTAATTGAATCACGTTACCTTGTGACACCTTAAAGCTCAGGCCATCGTTCAGACATTGGTAAAGTACTGCTTCTGCTTCATCGAACGCTCGGTTTTTGGTGATATGGTCAGTGACCAATTCCACTCCCCAGAGCAGGCCGATGCCGCGAATGTCACCAATGACTGGGTATTTCTCTTTCATTTGAAGCAGTTGTTCACGCACGAATGCGCTGTCTGCTTGCACTTTTTCAAGTAGATTTTCTTGCTCAATCACTTCCATCGTAGCCAGTGCCGCCGCGCAACCGATAGGGCTTTTCTCATGGGTGTAATGACCAAGTGAGACTTGTGCTGCTGTGTTGTATTTGTCTTTAGTGACCATGGCTGCAATTGGAACCAAGCCGCCGCCAAAACCTTTACCGATACAAAGAATGTCAGGTTCGATATCAAAAGCTTGGTGAGTGAACCATTCGCCACTACGACCCATACCGTTTGGAATATCGTCGATGATCAACATGACGTTATGCTTATCACAAATCTCACGGATTCGCTTCCAGTAAGCCTTACTTGGCACTTGAACGTCTGTGTTACGAACCGCTTCTGCAATGAAGGCTCCAATGCCGCCTTCTTTTTCAATCACGTACTCTAGGTAATCCGCATAACGCACATCACATGTGGTCTCGTTCGCATCGCCGGAGTTTTGCCCGCGAAGCGATAAAGAGTCATTAAGCGGGAAAGCACCACGATAAGAGACCGCTGGTGGAATGCGCTCTACGCCAGCCATTAATGGCCCCATGCCTTCGCGGAAACACGCTTCGCCACCTACTGAAATTGCATCGAGTGACGCGCCATGGAATGAGTCCCACAAAGACACTACTTTGAAATTGTTGGTGACATGTCGAGCAAGTTTTAGCGCCATGCCGATCACTGATGTGCCACCGGGAGCAAACAACACGCGGTTCAACTCACCACCGCAGATCTGTGTCAGCTTTTCAGCGCATTGAACGGCTGTTTCATTGGTAAAGCGACGTGGTGAAAACGGCAATGACGCCATTTGTTGAGTCACTTTATTAATGATATGTGGATGGCCATAACCCAATTGATGAACATTGTTACCGTGAAAGTCCATGTACTTCTTGCCCGTCGCATCTTGAATGTAGATGCCTTCAGCTGCTTCAAGTGTGTCTAGACAAGGCGTTGACATCGCTTGATGAAGAAATACGTCAGAGTCACGTTTTAACATCGCTTGAGTCGCATCATCGTTTAGCGACTCGTTCCATTTCTCACGCGCTGGCGTGGTGTTCACATCGCCTTCGCTTCGAAAGTGTGTCGCCTTTAGAACAGAATCTTGATTGGCCATCGTCATTATTTGATGTCCCAGTACATAGCATTCTTAACTGCGCCAATTAGAGCTTCAATGTCTGACGGATACACTTCACCGATGTTACCGATTCGGAAGCAGTCGGCGTTTGAAACCTTGCCCGGGTAAATCACAAAACCTTGTTCTTTCAAACGGTCATAGAATTCCTTGAATTGGTAATCGCTATGAGTTGGAGAATAGAAAGAGGTGATAATCGGTGAATGAAGTTCATCATTTAACAGAGGTTCAAAACCTAGAGAGCGCATGCCAGCAACCAATGTGGTTTGGTTGGTTTGGTAGCGATTATGACGAGCTTCGATGCCACCTTCTTGCTCCAATTCAAGTAGAGCTTGGTAGAAAGCACGCACTGTATGAGTTGGAGAGGTGAAGCGCCATTTACCATGGTTGCTTTCCATGCAGTGCCATTGGTCAAACAGGTCAAGGCTTAATGAACGAGCTTGGCCTTTGCATTTTTCCAGTTCCGATTGCTTCGCAATAACAAAGCCGAATCCGGGTACACCTTGAATACACTTGTTTGCCGAGCTGATCATGTAATCGATACCTAAGTCAGCAATATCCATAGGAATGCCACCAAAGCTCGACATCGCATCTAGAATGACGGTTTTGTTGTGCTGTTTTGCCAATTTGGCAATCTCTTCAATTGGATTCAGCATGCCTGTCGTGGTTTCACAATGCACAATCGCAACGTGAGTAATGTCTGAATCCATGGCCAATGCCGTTTCCATTTCGTTCAAGTCAGGCTGTGATGTTTCACCTGGGGAAACGACATGGCATGGAATGTTTAAGTATTCTGCGATTTGAGCAATACGAGCGCCGTACGCACCGTTATCAACAACAAGAAGCTTACCGTTGTTAGAGATAACGCTACCGATTGTTGCTTCTACTGAAGCGGTGCCGCTGCCTTGCATTAATACGCTTGTATATCCCGCTTGCTTAGTCGCTAAAGTCACTAGCTTGCTACGAATCACTTCAACAACGTCTTTGTTGTATTCATCATCCCAAGTACACCAATCTTTTAACATCGCTTGGCGAACGGTTTCAGAAGTAGATAAAGGGCCCGGTGTCAGCAGTAAGTATTCGTTTCTCATGTTCAACTCTCGTGATTTTAATTTTGGACTATACCAATATTTAGAGTTACTTTAACAACCAATTTAAACGGTCGTAAATAGCCCAAACATCATTTTCACAAAAGCTTCATATTAAAAATGGTCACTTGTCTTGAGAAAGTTTTCGATCTTTAAATTGCCATTTTTTGTTCATTTAATCGTCATAAAAGCCAGTTAGCTTAATACTCGAAATCTGGTACATACCAATGCAAAGGTGTGTGTTAACAACCTAAATGAATTTATGGATATAGAAGCCTCTAGTTGGAGCTTCTAGCCTTAACAACTTTAACCTTGGCAATTCCTAACCTTGGCATCGGGCCTGACTGGAGAAAATGATGAAAAACCGTTTTATGAAAGGATCACTTGCAGCTTTAGTTACCCTATTGGCTGGTAATGCTTATGCAGCACAGGAAGTGACGGTTTACACCGCTTTTGAAACTGACATTTTAGCGAAGTACAAAAACGCATTTGAAAGTGAAAACCCAGACATCAACATCAAGTGGGTACGTGATTCAACTGGGATCATGACGGCAAAATTATTGGCCGAAAAAAACAACCCGCGTGCAGAGGTAGTTTGGGGACTTGCTGGTTCTTCAATGGCACTGCTTAAAGAAGAGGGCATCCTGAAACCTTATATGCCTCAAGGTGTAGAAGCATTACGCGCTAACCTTAACGACCCACAGTCTACTCAAGCTTGGTACGGTAATGATGCATTCTTCAATGCAGTTTGTTTCAACGAAGTGGTGGCTAAGCAACTTAACTTACCTGCACCTAAATCTTGGGATGACCTAACGAAGCCTATCTATAAAGGCCACATTGCTATGCCAAACCCAGCATCTTCTGGTACGGGCTACATGCAGGTTTCGGCTTGGTTACAAAACATGGGTGAAGACCAAGGTTGGAACTACATGCAGAAGCTAGACCAAAATATTGCTCACTACACGCACTCAGGTTCTAAGCCATGTGTTCAAGCGGGCATGGGTGAAGTCGCTATCGGTATTTCTATGGCGAGCCGTGGCGCTAAGCTGAAAACTCAAGGCGCTCCACTTTCAGTGATTACACCTGAAGGCATCGGCTGGGAATCTGAAGCGGTAGGCCTTGTTAAGCCTTCTGATGCAGCACAACGTGTTATCGATTGGTCTATTTCTAAAGCGGCAAATGAGCTTTACATCGAAATGTACCCAGTTGTTGGTCACAAAGATGTGACAGGCAAAGCAGAGAACTTCCCTAATGTAGAAAAGAACATGGCAAAAATGGACTTCGCTCGCATGGGCAGCGAACGTGCCGACGTTCTTAAAACATGGTCTGACAAGTTTGACGCTAAATCAGAGCCAAAATCTTAATCTGACGACCTAGTCAGTTACTTAACTATTTAGTTCATTAGAAGTTAGAAATCAGTAAAGGAAGGCTTCGGTCTTCCTTTTTTAGTTGTGCGCCGAGCATGGCGTTGATCTAGGAGGTGAAAGTCCTCTACGGGCTCAG
>NZ_JBFSUX010000063.1:0-30121 GCF_041467595.1 Vibrio sp. 10N.247.311.13
CCGTAGAGGACTTTCACCTCCTAGATCAACGCCATGCTCGGCGCACAAACGAAAATGGCAGCCCAATCAGGCTGCCATTTCTTTATTCGATTTAAAACGTATTACCGAGCTAACGGCTACTGAGCTAGGCGCATCAACTCTTCTGGCGAGTAGTGTTCTGCTTCTGCACCTTTGGCGATTAAGTCGATCACTTGGAACTCGCTCATGTCACCAAACTCTTTGGTTAAGTAATCACGAAACGCTTTCTCGTTCGGCCATTTGCCTCGCACGATATAGCCCTCTTCTTTGTCAAAATCTTCTGTTTCAAAGAATGAAAAATCGGTCATACCAATATTGTGGCAATACAAAACGAGATACATGTTGAATCCTTAACGCTGAACACTTAACTAAGCTAAAAACCGATCGATAACCGATCCGTAAGCCAACTCAAAAAAACAGGCTCAAGGTTACAGCATAAATGCCAAATCGAACACTCAATCGAATACCCAATCAAGGACTTAAGCAACCGGCACTTCTTCGTTAATCATCAAACATCATGTTAATTGCAGAACCTAACAAAATCAGACCAACAATTGGTCCCATGACAGCGATTGGCGCGCGTTCAATGTAGGGCAAGTTCTCAGCGATCATCAAACCCCATTCAGGTGCAGGCGGCTTCGCTCCCAAGCCGATGAAGCTAAGCGAAGTCAGGCTCAATGTAATCACTGGCAGCCTCAACAACGCGTGTCTTAGCAATGGCGGCATCACATAAGGAATCAGATAGAAGCGGAAGATCCTAAGCTTGCTGGTGCCCCACAATGGCGCGAGATGCGTATAAGGCTGAGCCTTTGCTTCCACGATTAAACTTGAGCAATGCGCTGCTAATGGCGCCCAAGATACCAATACAATCGCGATTAATGCGCTGTTCGGATTCATCCCTGTTAAGCCTGCAACAAGCAAGCCTGCAATGATGTATGGGATACCCTTAGTGATCTCGATAAGGCCTTGGCTAAAGCGGGTGTTGAAACCCATGATGATGCCCGTCACCAAGCTCAAGAACGTTGCCAATATGCCGGCTTGGAAGGTCGCAATCATACCAGAACCAATTCTCGCCAGTAGGTCTCGACCAATGCCATCTGCGCCCAAAGGTGCTTGCCAACTCGGTGATGCCAAGCGTGCGAATTGGCTAGTGTATGGGTCTCGGAATGCAGCCCATACAACGATAGCAATTAGGAAAGAGAAGATCGCAAAAGCAGTGACACGCTTTGCGCGGTTCTGGGTAAAACGAAACGAAGAGTGGCTACTGATGAGCTTGCCGCTTTTCAGGCTGTGGCCAAGAATCAATTGCTGAACAAACAAGCTCATGCTGCTCACGGCAATTGAAAATAGCAGCAACACCAATAAGCCGCCTTGCAGCGTTGGTAAGTCTTGCGCCTTGGCTGCACCAAGAATCATGCGCCCAATACCAGGGATCGAGAAGATAAGCTCAACCGCGACTGCGCCACCAGTTAAGCCAATCACGATCATCGCGATTTGCGGGATCAGACTGCTCAGCGCTCTTTTCAGCGCAAAGCGAATAATTTGATTGGAATGAACGTTGGCACTGAGCCAAGTGATCACCCAAGGTTCATTGAGAACGCGTTGTAAACTGTCTCTGAGTAGACGACTAAACAAGCCACTTGCAGGCAGTGCGAGCGCTAAACTCGGTAGCCAGATATCTTGCCAACCTTGCCAACCATACGGTGGTAGCCAACCTAACCAGATAGAGAACACCAATATTAATACCGAGGCCACCACATACTCTGGTAACGATATTAATACGGTGCTTAAACTGCTGTAACTCTGCCCTAGTTTGCCCTTCTTCCAACTGCGTAAGGTAGCAAGTAAGCCTGCACCACACAGTACGAAAGTCATCACAAGTGCGCTAGACATCAAGAACAGAGACGTAGATGCTGTTTTTTGAATGCTTAATGCAACCGAGGAACCATCAATCCATGATTCACCTAGATCACCTGAAAAAGCACTTCCTACCCAGTCGAGCAGGCGCTCAATGGCTGAACGGTCAAGCTGAAGATCAGCGCGTACCGCCGCTAAAGCTTCAGGCGTAAGCAGGTGTTGTTGCCCCGCCCTAGCCCGCAGAATAGATTGGCTTGGATCGATGCCTGCAATGTCAGGCATCAAACCAACAAGAATCACCACCACAATCAGTGAGGCGATTCTTGATAGCCAAGGCGTCAAGATAAATAGAGTTCGACGCAGAGTCTCAGCAGATAACATTTATTTAGTTAGCCTGTGTTGCCGGGTTAACTTGTGTCGCTTTTTTGACCTGTGTAGTTTGGTCAACCAAGCGACGTTCACTTGGGTCACGAACGACATTGCTTACACGCTCGCTCTCACCTTGAATCACACGTTCGTGAAGCAGTGGAATCGCAGCAAAATCGTTAAGGATTTTTTGTTCAGCTTCGATGATCGCTTGGTGACGCAGCGCACCTAGCGGTTGTAGGTCAGCGTGATTCAGTGCTTTATCTACCTCTTGAGAACAGAACTGGCCAAGGTTGAATGAACCCTTACAACCAAAGTCGCTCATCATGTAAGCCACTGGGTCACCCGAATCTAGAACCGTTGCACGAGAAAGGATAAACGCGTCAAACTTACCAGATAGCGCATCGTTCTCGATCTGAGCATATTCACGAATATCCAGCTCAACCTTGAAACCAGCCGCTTCAAGTTGTTGCTTCAGTAGCGCTGCCACTTCTGGAAGCTCTGCACGGTCGGTAAAGGTACCAATAACAATGCTTTCGCCGTTCGCTTTTAGCGTTTTGTCAACTGCCTGACCTTCAGGTCGAATTGGTTCAGCCCAAGCAAGTGCAGGACCTAATAGGCCTTGCGCGATATCCGCGTGGTTTTCATAAACAGTATTCACGATCTGCTCACGGTCTACTGCAGCTGCCGCTACCTTACGCAGTTCAATATCGCTAAATACGCCTGACTTGTTGTTCAGGTAAAGCGTATTAGTACGAGGCATTGCCACTTCGTAAAGTAGGTTCGGATCAATGGTCGCGATTTGTGAAACGGGTACCGCTTCAACGACGTCAGCCGTGCCGGTTCTCAGTGCTGCAGCACGAGCAAAACCATTAGGAACGTATTCTGCAATTACAGATTCTACTTGCGCTTTTTCGCCCCAGTAGCCGTCAAAACGTTTCAGTTTCGCGCTGGTTGTGCCGTTGATTTCAGTCAGCTCAAACGGGCCAGTACCTGCGCCAATTGGACTAACACGACCATCTTCTTGATAAGCACTTGCTGCTAGGATCGCTAATTGAGGGCTTGATAAACGGCTTGGTAGAAGAGGGTCATCAAAGCTGGTTTTGATCTCTACGCGGTAGTTGTCCAACGCTTTCACTTCCAGGTCTACACCATCAAGAATGCGAGGCTTAGGCGCTGCTTCAAGTGCTTTCTGCAGCGAGTTAACTACAGACTCTGCGGTTAATGTAGAGCCATCATGAAATTTAACGTCCTGACGAATCGTGAATTGCCAAGTCAGTGGATCAAGATGTTTCCAATCCGTTGCTAGCATAGGTTCTGCTTCTGAGGTTGGGCTCAGGTTAACCAGAGTTTCTGCTGTGCTCCAACGAGATAGCTTAAAAGCGTCATCAGAAAGTGGCGATAAACCCGTTCTTGGTGGTTGCATCATCGCAACTCGAATTTCAGATTTTACTACGGCATCGCTAGACCCTGGTTGAGAGTCAAAACAGCCCGTCAAAGGCAGAGCCAACGCAAGCGTGCAAGCCAGTTTGATTGAATTAAAACGCATAATTATTTTTTCTCTGTAGCTGTATTTTTTTTATAAATAAGGTTGTGTTTAACAAGTAGATTTCGAAAGAGGCTGAGACTCGATCAGCATCTGAGTCGCAGGATGAGCAGGTTTACTCATCACTTGATCGGTCGGTCCGTGCTCCACCATTTCACCATGGTCGAGTACCAGTATTTCTTCACAAAGGGCTTTTGCGGCACCTAAATCATGAGTAACCAAAATAAGGCGCATATCGCGCTTCTTTTTTAATGAATTAACCAAGTCCAACAACCTTTGGCGATTCACTGGGTCAAGGCTGGCAGTAGGTTCATCGGCCACCAGCACTGCGGGTCTAACGACAAGAGCCCGAGCAATAGCCACACGTTGAGCTTGACCTGTAGAAAGCTGATTAGGTTTCAGTAAGAGCAAACTGGCAGGCAATCCAACGTCTGAAAGCGCCTCTTCAATGATGGCTTCATGATTACCCGAAACATCTAAGTTACTTAGAGGTTCGGCTAAGATCTGTCGAACGGTATAGTAAGGGTTGAGGCTAGTGTGGGGCTCTTGAGGCACCAATTGAATCAAGCGACACACCGTTGCTTGCGCTTTGCTATCGCGAATTGGGAGCGAATAACCGAACAAGTTTATTTGACCAACGGTTGGCGCTTTAAGGCCAAATAGCAGTTCAATTAACGTTGATTTACCGGCACCAGAACGCCCAACAATTGCTAGGCTTTTGTCTTCAACATTAAGGTCTATGTTCTGTAGCGCTTTGAACGCTTTACCACCCAACCAACTTGGTACGGAGTAGTAGTGAACACTCACATTGTCGAACTTAATCTCTATCGGTATTTGTGTTTCTGAATCAGTCACTGGCATTAATGGCGAGGCTTCTGAGTTTAGTGATAAGGTCGAGCTCATTCGATTAAGTCTCTCAATGAACAGCAGAAAGCGTGAGAGCTCGACTCAAGTGCATGTTTCGGTGCACCGTAAGCCACCACACCACCATCATCGATGACTAACAGCTTGTCACACGCCAACGCGCTATGCAGGTCATGGGTGATGAGTAAACCACCAATTTGACGCTGTTTAACATTGTGTCGAATCAGCTTAAGTATCTCTTGCTCTGTCACCGGATCTAACGCACTGGTTGGTTCATCGGCGATGATAATATCGGCGTTACTCAGCAAGCCAATCGCAATACACACACGTTGGCGTTGCCCACCCGAAATTTGGCTCGGGTACAACGGCAAGATGGTTTCTGGATTAGGAAAACCAAGTTGATTCAGCAACTCGGTAATTTGAATTTTTTCTTTTGATTTAAGCTTAGTGCGAGTTCCCGTCAAGGCAAGGCAGAGTTGACCTTCTATTGAAACCAGAGGGTTCAAAGCTTGAAGCGCATCTTGGAAGATAACTGCGGGGCGCTGTGTGGCAGTTCTTTGCAACATAGGCAAACCACATACCGCTTCACCAGACAGAGAAATATGACCTTCAACCTCGACCGTTTCTGGCAGAAAACCCGCAATCGCACGTGAAAGCATCGACTTACCAATGCCTGACGGTCCCATGATCGCCAACAGCTCACCTCGATAAACATCGAAGTGGATATCTTGGAAAAGGGTTCTCGAAGAGGTTTTGATCGTTAGGTGGTCAACAGACAAAAGTGGGGTGTTCACGCAGATACTCACATATAGATGTTATAACATAACAACTCTATCATTTAGCCGACATGATGAAAAGAGAACATTGAACTGCATCGCACTTTATTTGCTGTTTGATTGACCAATTTTCATTAGGGCGTGTTGACCCTTCGAGGTGATTTTTACCGATACAAAAAAGCACTCACTAAATTTATCGTGTAAAAATAGTAAAGCGCTTTCATAAAATATTACAGGTGGTGATTAGGTTACTTAGTTAATGGCACCATGAGCGGTATCTTCGACTGGGTAACACTTCTGCTTAACTTGTGCGATGAACGGATACAGGAACGCAATACGCCCAAGATAGAACAGAGTAAACGCCAACCACAAACCATGATTACCCCAAATATCGACGGTGAATGCCTGTACCGCTAAGAATACCAACAAAGTCACGATGCTTGAGTCTCTAACCGGACGCGTGGTTCCCGTTCCGGTAAAGATGCCGTAAACCGTTAAGCCAAAGCCAGCCACTAGCGGGAACACAATCAGCCACGGGGCCATCTCTTGGTACAGCGTGACCAGCGCTGGAATATCGGTAAACAAGAAAACAATCATGTCTTTGAATATCAGGGTTAAAAGCGTCAGCGCAGCAATGAAACCTGCCGTCCATTGGAAGTTAAGCCTTAATACTCGATCCAACATTGAAGGATTCTTCTGTCCCACCGCTTTACCCGCAAATACACTTGATGCGTTGGCAATGCCGTCAAACATGTAACTGACTATGAAAGTCACCTGCATCAAGATCGCGTTAGCCGCTAGAACATCGGTACCCAGTTTAGAGCCAGTACGCGCCATCATGTTGAAGAACACCAAGATACAAATGGTGCGAAGCAATAGATCAGTATTCGAAGAGATGATTGTCGATAGGTCTTTCTTGGTCATCTTCGAGCCTTGCAGGAACTCAGAGACCGAGATATTGCTGGTCTTCATCACCAAGGTCACACCAATCGCAAAGGTGGTAACTTGTGCAATCAAACTTGCGTAAGCCACACCTGCGACACCCAAATCGAAATAAAGTACAAACACCGCATCCAAGACAATGTTCAACACATTACCAAACACTTGTGTATAAAGAACGTCTTTGGCTTTCGCCTGTCCCATTAACCAACCAATAATGGTGTAGTTAAGCAACACGAAAGGCGCGCCATAAATCAAAATACTGAAGTAGATATGCGCGTGCTCGGCTACATTGGCTTCAGGCTCTATCACCCACATTGCGCCTTGCCAGATGAGTGGTTGTATCAAGATAAAGATCAAACCCACTAAACCAGACAGCACAAACGGACGCATCAAGCTACCCGCCAAATCAGTGCGGTTTCCCTTACCCAGTGCCATCGCACTTTGGCCCGTGGTACTGACACGGAAAAAACCAAACAACCAATACATGGTGTTCATAATGATGGTGCCGATCGCTACGCCACCAATCAATTCAGCAATACCAAGTTGGCCAATAACAGCGGTATCCACAGCACCTAACAGAGGTTGTGTCACCGTTGAGATGATGAAAGGGAAAGCGATTTTCAGATAATCTTTGTGGGTAATGGTCATATTCTATCGAGTGATATTAAGAACTATTTGCAATTAGAACGAAATGCTATCGTTTAATCCGTACGTTGTCATCATTTACTTAGAGTAGATTATCAACAAAGCATCTTTATCTTAGGCCAACTGCATAAAATCGTTAGCTGCTATTGGTTGTGCTAATTTGTCTCAACAAAAGATCAAAGTCTGGTTCAACAAAACAGCACAACCATCGATTAGTAAAAGCTCACGGGAAGGTAGAAATCGAGTTCGAATATTTCATCACTATTAAGAAAATGATTCTGATGATAATGCACATACGCGGGAGTCGAGCGCTGTTTGAAACCAGATGTGGGTAGCCACTTTTCTAACACCATACTGATCTGTGGTAGCAGTTCTCCATAGCGGCCATTTAGTCGAAACACAGCGTGTAAGCCGCCCGGAATCACCATCTGATTAACTACGCTACGATACTTAATCGGCTCATCAATCGCGATACACGCGACATAACGACACTGATCCATTTCAACCCAAGCAGGGTTTGAGTGATGCAAACCAAATTGGCTCGAAAAATCACGCTGTTCGGAATTCGCCCACGCTTTCAATATCAACCACGCATTGCGAATAGAGCGGTTATAACCCGTATGTCGAACATAGGCCGCCATGCGTTCAGGCACTTCAACGATCTTGGGTTCGGGCAATACTCGCTGCGCCACATTCAAATAGCCCGCCGCCACTTCGGGATCTTTCAAATAGGGTTTTTCTGCTACTTGTAAATCGTGTTTACGCCACTCGCCCGGAGACATATTAAAGGTCGCTTTAAATGCTCGACTAAACGAAGACACCGAGCTAAAGCCACATTTATGGGCGATCTCGACCACTGACGAGCTGGTATCAAACATCAATTGGTTGGCTGCATACTCCATTCGAGTGCGTCGGATATATTGATGCAACGACTCCCCGACCACGCTTTTAAAGGTGCGATGAAAGTGCTGTTCTGAATAGGCCGCTATCTCAGATAACTCTTTGGCAGACAAAGGCTGACTGATGTCTTGGTGAATATGGAACAGGACATCATTGATTCGCGATATGTGTTGACGTGACATCGTTTAAATAGCATAAATGGACATGTTTAAGAGCATAAACGGACACGCTAGTTTTTACAATTGCCGTGTAATATCAAGCGATAGAATAAAAACGATAAACGACGAGACACAACACATGGAAATCGCACAGTCATTACAACAGATTCAATCTTCATACATTCGAGAGATCCTCGCAGCCGCAAGTGATCCAAATGTCATCTCATTGGCCGGCGGTTTACCGGACGAGAAAACATTCCCAATCGATTTAATGAAGCCAACGCTAGAAAACCTAGCGAACATGCCTGAAGTTTTCCAATACGGCTCTACTGCCGGTTACGGCCCGTTGCTTGACCACCTAACACAAAGCTACCAATTGCCAGAGTCACACACGGTAATGATTTGTACTGGCTCTCAGCAAGGTTTGGATTTGATTGCGCGTGCGTATGTCGACCCAGGTGATGTGGTTGTGATGGAAGCGCCAAGCTACTTAGGTGCGATGCAGGTGTTTGGCCTAGTTCAAGCAAACATTGCGACCGTGTCTCAAACTGAATTTGGCCCGAACCTAGATGAACTGGAAACGTGCTTTGCACAGCAATCACCGAAGATGTTCTATGCCGTGCCTGATTTCCACAACCCAACCGGCGTGTGCTGGGCAACAGAAACTCGTCAAAAAGTCGCTGAGCTGTGTATCAAATACAACGTGGCATTCATTGAAGATGCACCATATCGTGAGCTGCGTTTCACAGGTACAGAACTGCCGTTGGTTTCTTCGTTCTGCCCTGATAACTCTATCGTTCTTCGTTCATTCTCTAAGATTGCATCGCCAGGTCTACGTATTGGCGCGGTAACAGGTAAACGCAGCTACCTTGAACCACTGATCAAAGTGAAGCAAGGCGCTGACTTACACTCAAGTGTACCCATGCAAGCACTGCTTGTTGGTCTTCTAAAACATGAAGACTTTGGCGTACACATGGAGAACATTCGCACCCTGTACAAGTCTCGTTATGAAGTGCTGTTCTCAGAGCTAGAGAAACAACTGCCTGCAGATTGCGTGTTAAAAGCCGTCGATGGCGGGATGTTCATTTGGGTTGAGATCCCAGAGTGCGACACCTTCGAATTGGCTAAAACTCTATTATCGAATGGTGTGGCGGTTGTACCAAGCCCAGTATTTTATCCAAAGGCTGATGAAGCAAAAGCTGCACTGCGCTTAAACTTCACTAACGCTAAACCAGAAGAGCTGACTGAAGCGGTGAAACGCTTAGCGGAAGTACTTAACCAAGCGTAA
Organism: Vibrio sp. 10N.247.311.13; assembly: GCF_041467595.1. NCBI lineage: Bacteria > Pseudomonadati > Pseudomonadota > Gammaproteobacteria > Vibrionales > Vibrionaceae > Vibrio > Vibrio sp. 10N.247.311.13. Next base: position 9,361 of record NZ_JBFSUX010000063.1, read on the forward strand.
TCGCTGATTAAGTCAGACAGATTCAACACCAAGCCCTGCTGTATTTGTACAGCAGGGCTTTTTCGTTCCTCAAACCATAAATCCACAAAAAAAAAGGCGTTATATAGCCCTACGTTTGGTTGGTTTTTGTCCCGCACCGCCTTGGTTATACTGCGCCTGATTTTAATAAGCCAACAAGACAGAACTAAGTTGAAATACTCAGTTCTGATCAAAACAGGCAACCGCTCTGGATTTACGTTCCAGCTCGCAGAAAGGAAAAAACATGTCTCAATATGTTGTATGTGCTCTGTATAAATTCGTAGCACTTGATGATTACCAAGAAATTCGCCAGCCACTAACCGACGTGTTAGAAGCCAACCAAATCCGCGGTACTTTGTTACTTGCGAGTGAAGGCATCAACGGTACCGTTGCAGGTAAGCGCGAATCTATCGACGCCCTTCTTCAATGGTTCAAACAAGATTCTCGCTTGGCTGATGTTGTTTACAAAGAGTCGTTCAACGAAGAACAACCATTCAACCGCACCAAGGTTAAGCTTAAGAAAGAGATCGTAACCATGGGCATTGAGGGTATCGACCCACGCCACGTTGTCGGCACTTACGTGAAACCAAACGAATGGAACGCTCTGATTTCTGATCCTGATGTAATTCTGGTTGATACTCGCAACGACTACGAAGTCGATATCGGTACATTCAAAAATGCTGTAAACCCAAACACAGAAACCTTCCGTGAATTCCCTCAATACGTTGAAGACAACCTTGATCCTAAGAAGCACAAGAAAGTTGCGATGTTCTGTACTGGCGGTATTCGTTGCGAAAAATCAACAGCCTACATGAAAGAGCAAGGCTTTGATGAGGTTTATCACCTTGAAGGCGGCATTCTTAAGTACCTAGAAGAGGTACCTGAAGAAGAGAGTATGTGGGAAGGCGACTGCTACGTATTTGATGGTCGAGTTGCAGTAAACCACCAGCTAGAAAAGAGCGGTTACGATGTGTGTAACGCGTGTCGCCTGCCAATCACTGACGAAGACAAAGCCTCTAAACACTTCGAGAAAGGCGTAAGCTGCCCTAAGTGTATTGATAAGCACAGCGACGAGCAGAAAGCCCGTTTCCGTGAACGTGAAAAGCAAGTTCAACTGTCGAATGCTCGTGGCGAAACCCACGTAGGCGGCGAAGCTGCTCACCTTATCGAGCAACGCAAAAAAGAGAAGCTTGCACACAAAGAGCAGCAACGCTCTGGTAAGAAAGCAAAGTAAACTTTCTGCTTTAAACTCTTATAGTTCTAAACATATAACTATAAATAGTTAGCTATATACATACAAAAGGGCGCAATTTCGAGGATAATCCCACGAGTTTGCGCCCTTTTTTGATCGCTTTACGGCTTTGTGTTTTGAACCACATTTCTTTCGAAAAATTACTTCTATACTGTTAATAATTCGACTAGAGAGGAAGTGCCAATGCTCAATGAAAACCATGCCTTTATCTTAGATTTCCCAGATCTTAAATTAGACATTGTTCAGCTCAACCACGACGACGAAAAATTCAAAGCAGACATGCAGAAATACCACCAACTCGACTACGACATCCGTCAGCTAGAAATCTCTGGCAGCCCTATCGATGACGACAGCATGCACAACCTCAAAGTAGAACGCATGGAGCTCAAAGACTCGCTACACAAACAGCTCACGCGCCATCACGCGCTTAAGATCGTATAGAAAAATCAATCCAAGACTTTATTCTTAGCCATGCATCACGCATGGCTTTTTGGTTTCATCACTTCGCAAATCTAAGCTAATTCGGCTTCTTCAATTATGTTACTGTTTGCTTATTCAAAGGCGTTTGATAAGGAAGCGGTAAAAGTGGCAATGAAAGAAGAGAACATACAACTCCAACTCGCTTCAAATTCTGAATTCGATGAACTGTTTGCGTGTGTTAAACAAGGTATCTTCATACACGTAGATAGCGTTTTCGGCTGGGATGACGACTTTCAACGTCAACGACTTTTAAACGAATACCATCCATCTTGGTTTCATTGGGTATATCGCGAAAATAAAAGAGTGGGGCTCGCCTGCTTTAAACCTTATGACAACGCATACCATATTCATTTGCTGATCATTTCCCCCCAGTACCAAGGTCGTTCGCTTGGCAAGCAAGTCATGACTCTCATACATAAAAAAGCTATGGCAGAGCAACTTAGTCAAGTCACTCTATCGAGTTTTAAAAGTAATGCTCGTGCTATTAACTTTTATCAATCGCTTGGCTATCACGTTGTTGATGAAGGAGATGATGATTTTGTGGGGATGGAGCTCAATCTATACCACAAACACCATCTCTAATTAAACGCCCTAGCCACTCGCCCATTACTGCTCAGTACATAATGACCAATATAAGCTGGGATAAATACCGATTGCCCTTTGGTGAGTGTTAGGTGTTCACCTTTCTGACTCATTAACGTTAAATCATCATCTATCGCCATTAAAATTTCAGCACCGCTTGTGATCACTTCTTCTTGCTGAGGGCGATGAAAGATATTGAAATCAAAATCACTGACAGGAATATCATAACTATCACATTGACCCAGTTTTGAGGGCGCTAACAACAAGCGTTCAAACGGGATCGGTTTGAACTCTGTACAGGCAACCAACTCGGCGACATCAATGTGCTTTGGCGTTAAACCTGCTCGCAAAACGTTGTCTGAATTTGCCATGATCTCGAGCCCAGTTCCCTTAATGTAAGCATGCGGAGTATTCGCATTCAAATACATCGCTTCACCCGGGTTCAATGTGATCAAGTTAAGAAGCAGAACACAAAATAGACCAATATCGTTTGGATACTGATGACTAAGCTCAATAACCAAAGCAAACTCCGCTTGGTCTTGATGAGCAGCCGCGTAAGTCAGAAGTTGCTCTAATGCTTGATGTTTACGTTGTTCATTCAACGTTAATAGATCGCGGAAAAACGTCTCTAAACCTAGAGAATCAAGGTTATTGCCAAACTGTTCAACCAAACTAGCCAGCTCGCTCGAATCTAACTTTCTGAACAGACCTAATATTTCATCGAACTCTCGAAAGCCATTCATCGCTTGGTATTCAGTGACCGCGTAAACCAATTCAGGCTTGTGGTTTGAGTCTTTATAGTTACGATGCCCTGCGGTTAGAGGGATTCTTGCTTGCTCTTCTCTCGCAAAGCCAATTTCAGCTTGTCGCTTGTTTGGGTGCACCTGAACCGACAGCGCCTTTTCTGCCGCTAAGATCTTAAATAAGAATGGTAGCTCACCAAACGCCTGCGCAATATCGGTTGATAGGTAGGCCGATTTATTCTTGTTAATCAGCTCAGATAGAGGCACTAAATGTTGGTCCAGCTTGACCATTGAGCAACCTTTCGGATGCGCTCCCATCCAAACTTCCGCTTGTGGTTCTTGTGACTCATTCTTAAAGCCAAACAGTTCACGTATCGAAGAAATGCTCCCCCATGCATAATTTTGGATGGTGTTTTCCATTGGGAAAAATGAGTGTTCTGAGAAGTGGCTGAGTGACATGGCGTTTTCCATAGTGAGGCCTTTGAACATAATTCAGAGAGCTGATTTCTAATAACGTAAATAATTAGAAAGACTACAGAGCTCGGCTAGAACCCACATGAGATGAGGTCTTAGACGCAATAGGAAAAATTCTTAGAAACAGGTGAGACCGATGAAAAGCGTGAAAATAGTCACATTTGAATATCACGAGTAGAAAGCGCTGAGAATAAGATAGCGGCTTGTATCGCACTGATTACAGAAGCGATACAAGCATCTGAATACAAACACTAGTGACTATCTTGTTATCGTTCCTTAAAAACCAGAGCGAGCTTCTGCACTTTTCTGAGGTGATTGAGCTTGTAGGAAAGGCAGTAACAGCAAGCCAATAACGGCCGCACAAGTAGAGATGGTAATGAAGAACCCACTCCAGCCGTAAGCTTCTAGAACGAGCGCTAATGGGTAACCAGAAAGTGCTGCTCCCATATAAGCAAACAAGCCAACAAAACCTGTCGCCGCCCCGGCAGAGTCTTTATGTGAACATTCCGCCGCCGCCATGCCAATAAGCATTTGAGGGCCAAAAACAAAAAAGCCAACGCAGAATAGCCCAGCCGCTTGAAACACAAAGTTGGTTAAAGGCATAAGCCATAAAGCCGAAACCGAAAGGAAGATGCCAATCGCAAACAAGATGTTCATTGGACCGCGGTTGCCACCAAACAACCTATCCGATCCCCACCCAGCAACAAGTGAACCAACAAAACCTCCTATCTCGAACAGAGACAAGGCAGCGTTGGCGTTGATCAAACTGTAATCGTGTTCTTCGGTGAGGTATAAATTGCCCCAGTCGTTAACTGCCGTTCTTACGATGTAAACCAACACATAACTAAAGGCGAGCAACCAAATGTACTTATTGCTGAACACATAGGTTTTCAGGATCTCTCGATAGCTTAACCCTTGCCCATGGCTCTCTTGCGCTAATTCCAGGTGATCACTGCGCCACTTCCCTACCGTCGGAAGTCCCATGGTGGTGGGCTTGTCACGTAAGCGCCAGCAGATAATAAGACCGATAAAAACACCAATCACACCCGGCCAGATAAACCCAGCTCGCCAACTGAACTGCAGCGTTAGATAACCCACAAGAATAGGGATAAGCGCTCCACCAACGTTGTGCGCTGTATTCCAGATTGCCCAGCGAAAGCCTCTTTCGGAGCGAGAATACCAAGTCGTCAATAACTTGGAACACGATGGCCAGCCCCAACCTTGGAACCATGCATTCAATACCCATAGAGAGATAAAAGCCGCTAACGAACTCGAAAAGCCAAACGCGATGTTTATCAGACCAGTCGCGATTAGGCCAAGCCCCATGAAGTAACGAGGGTTCGACCGATCCGATATCGTGCCTGAGATAAATTTCGATAAGCCATAAGAAAGATAAAAGAGCGTGCCAATTAAGCCGATATCGCCTTTGTCCAAACCTAGATCGGTGATCATTGCAGGCGCGGCGTAATTAAAGGTTTTACGAGTGAAGTAAAAACCCGCATAGCCGACATACATCCCTATCATGATATGAAGGCGCCAATAGCGATAACTCTGATTGACCTCATCATCAGTTAGAGCATCACTCTTTGACATTGTTGAGCGCAGAAATCCAAACATATTCGTTCTCACACTTTGGGTAATGTAACGCTGATATTGGTACCCGAAGATGAGCCATTAGCGTTGATTGTCATCTTGCCGCCAAGCGCCTGAACACGCTCTTGCATACCGCGAACACCCATTCCTTTGAGAAGATCTTGCGCTGTAAAACCAACGCCATTATCTGTGATCCGAAGGTCAGCTTGGTCGCCTAAAATCAGTTCAATTTTAATCTCGCTCGCGTTGGCGTATTTAGAGGCGTTGTTTAGAGATTCTTGGCACAGCCTGAAGATAGTGACCTTAAGCGTGTCACTCAAACACGAGTAATCACCTTGCCAATTTAACTGGATATCAACGCCGTGATCCGAAAACTCCATCTCTCGAATTAGCTGTTCCACGGAATCTTTTAGGTCCAGATCGTCCAACATCTTAGGTCTTAGTTTTGTAAGTAGACGTTTGGTGGTGTCATAAACATTCAAAGATAATGACTCAATGGTACCCGCACAGCGAACGCTCATCTCAGCGGCATCGACGCGTTTAATAATGCTCGCCTGAGTCCGAATTGCCGTGATGTTCTGGCCAATTTCATCATGCAGTTCACGCGCAATATCACGACGAACCGACTCTTCAGCGGTCACTAACTGACGTGAAAGGTTTTGATTTCTAGAGAGTTCACTTCGCAATTTGGAGTTGAGATCTTTCTGCTTTTGAACCGCTAAACCAAGCAATATACCTGTGATGGTTTGAGCAGATAGAGACAAGAGCAAGTCGGTAATTTCGAGTTTGGACGTTCCACTATGAGCAGCAATCAGCGCGACACTATTTAGCATTGTTGCAAGCAGAGCGCCTTGCCATCCGTAACGAACGGCCAGCAAGATAATAGGGATCGCCATACAGAATGGGGCAAAGCGCCTTAGCTCATCAGGCAAACTGGTTTGTATCAAAATACTGGCGACCAACAAGACGCTATATAAAGCGATGTGACGGATTTTGAACTCTACAACATTATGGATTAAGTAAGAGCCCAGTGGTGACCACTTGTTTTGGAATAGATAGTTCCAGACTAGATAACACATCGGCACCAGCATCAGTCCGCCAGTAATACTCACCAACCACACCATGTAAACAGCCGGAACATGAGAACCCACAACGGCAACATTAATGAATGCTGTGACCATGATTAAGCTCGCCATCACTAACAAGTGACGATTCTGGTCACCAGAATAATAACGCTTGGCAATTAGCGTGGCAGGAATACTCAATCCACTGGCGATGAGTATCGTCAGCCATTGAGGTTCATCAAGTAGCAGAGCTAAAGCGATCGCAAGCCCCCACTCGGCAATATAGATAGCAGGCCAATAGTGAGTGCGAGTGTGCAGCGTCATTCCCAATCGAAGTGAAAACGGGAAAAGCAGAATGGCTAACTCAGGGTCATTAATAAAATAGAAGGCAATAACCCACAAACAGAACCATGCACAACCAGCCATAAAAACCCCACACAGGGAGGTGGCTAGGTAAGAACGCATTAATACTGGTCTTGTGTAAACAATTTAGCTAACTCGACGTTGTTCTTAACATTGAGTTTGTCCATAGCATTGGCACGGTGTACATGCACCGTTTTATGGCTAACCCCTAGCTCTACGGCAATAGATTTTACATCGAGCCCTGTCGCCAATAACTGACACACTTCGCTTTCTCTGCGGGTGAGCTGATTTAAAGAGGCTTTATTCTTCATGGGCGTCGCAAGCTTTATGGCGATATCGGGCGTGAGATAACAGCCACCATTTGCGCTCGTGTGTACGGCTTGGATTAACTCATCAGGGCTACAGCGCTTGCTGAGATAACCTTTGGCTCCTAACTCTAATGACTTCTCAACCATCGCCGGCGAGTCATGAACGCTCAACATGATGCTGGCAATGCCAGATGGAATCTCTTCCAATAAGCTCAGGCCACTTTCGTCTTGCATTGAGATATCTAAGATCACGACATCAGGGTGACAACTTGGCAATCCTAGGCGCGCTTCTGCCGCAGAGTTGAATTCCCCCACGACCGTAATATCAGCTTCAAGACTGAGTAATTGAGCAAAGCCAGATCGAACAATGACGTGGTCATCAACAAGCGCAACATTAATCATGATATTAACCAAAATTAAGAGTAAGAAAGAAAAATAGCCCCAACAGGAGCTATCTAAAATTAAGTTTATTAATAGAGATGATACTGAATCGAACTAACGATTGGTATGATCTCACGTGCTTTAAACCAATAAAGCACGTGAGACTCGCTACGCGTTTTGAGACGCTAAGTGTATTTTCTTAGCGTGGCGAATCTTCTTCTCTTCCGCAACCGCAACGAATAGCAGTAACACGATACAAATGGCAGCTGACGTATCAAGCGCTGCGAACGTGCCTTTCCAACCCGTTAAGCCAAAAATAGGTGTGCCGTCTGCAATCATACCTAGGCCAAGTTTGGCAAAGCTGTCACCAATTAAGTAAGCAAATGTACCTTTCACGCCATCCGCAACGCTGATTGCTTTCTTAGGCACGAAACCTACTGCAGCAACACCAATCAGCAACTGAGGACCAAATACTAGGAAACCAAGCACAAACAGTGATGCTAGGTACATGAACTCACTGGTTGCATGCTGGTAGAACTCTAGCGAAACGATAATCAGGCCAAGCGATACACAAGCAACCAAAGCACGGCGTCCGTTCGCAAGGTCTGACAGATAACCCCACATTAACGTACCGACCAGTGCACCAACCTCAAACAGAGTGAAGCCTGAAATCGCGGTTTCTTTTGATAGACCTAGCTCTTGATACGCATAAACGGTAGACCATTGATCGATACCGATACGAACAATGTATAAGAAGATATTCGCGAAGCAGAGCAACCAGATCACTTTGTTTTTCAGGATGTATTCAACAAAGATCTCTTTCTTAGTCATTTGATTTTCTTCAGCAGCCGTATCTTCTTCGCTGACTTCTTCATCAAACAACTCTTCAACCGTACCTAGACCATAGGCTTCTGGAGAGTCATTACCAAAGCGCATACCAATAAAGCCAACCACAATCGCAATGATTGATGGGAACACGAACATACCGATCACGTTGCCATCAAAAAGGTAGTTAGCACCGAACAGAGCAACACCAGCGGCACCTGCGCCACCCACGTTGTGCGACATATTCCAAAGGCCTAAATAAGAACCACGCTTGTTACGAGGCGTCCATTTAGTGATGGTCGAGTAGCTTGAAGGACCGCCGGTACTTTGGAAGAAACCACTCAACGCATAGAAGGCAACCATCAAGAATAAGCTAGCACTGCCACCGCCCATACTGAAGCTGAAGCCCAACATAGCGATACCAGAAAGGACAAGCATGAATGGCAGGAACTGCTTGGTGTTTTTACCATCGGCATAATAGGAAACGACGGTTTTACCGATACCGTAAGTGATAGAGAAACCCAGACCGATAAGACCTAGATCCGTCATCGATAATCCATAAGTAGAAATCATGTCGTTTTGCGCGACATTGAAGTTCTTACGGATCAAATACATGGTTAGATAGCCAATGAACACGACGAGGTAAGATTGTAGGAATGGTTTAAACCACATTTTTCTTCTAGTTTCGACCGGAAGATCCAGCGTCGGTTTTCGAACCTGATCTAGGAACTTTAACATTGTGAACTCTCTTATTTTTTGTGAGGTCTGCACGGCATAATTGCGGCCATACATTGTTTGTTAGTTGACCGTGAAATAATAAGGAGTCTAAAAATCGACCGCATGAGAGAGGGTCTTAGAATAACTAGGAAAAATTCTTAGTTCAGAATTGGGAGTCAAGAAAGCGTGAACAGCATCACTTTGTTTACGGTCTGTTATGGATTGATATTACGATAACAAAAGTCACTCATTTCAGGGCTGACGAACCTTGTAAATAAACAGAAACGAGTGGATTACTTCACTAAAAAAACACCAGTATCGGTTCATCACCATAAAACTCCATGGTCATGGTGTGTCCGATACTGGTTCAGCATTCATTCTGATTAAAATAGATTCAATAGGCTTGTTACGTTTCGCGTGAATCGTACTACAGTCGCTTGCCGCTACCGTCTTCCCACATTACTTCACATTCATCTTTGATGGCAGCTTTTAATAATTCAACCAGTGGGAACGCTCGACTACCGATATTAACAGGCGCTTCAACCACCTCTTCTTCATTGTCGTCATCAGTATTTTCATGCTCTACGGACTTGCTCTGCTCTGCTGCAATAGCAGCACGTAGATTATCCAGAGCTTGAGGAACCTCTGAAGCATCCATAGCACCTGGGATGGAGCCGCTATGCCCAAGCATCTTGATGAACTGGAGGCCGACTTCACCAAACATCGTGACACTAGCATGAGCTTTACAACTAAAGGTAATTAACATAATGAGCCTTTCTTAATTTTGGTCGTTTACAAACTATGTGGAGTAACTCTCTGGAAAGCAAGTAGATAAACATCAAACAACGGTTACAAGTTTGATGCTTAAATCTAATCTTCTAGAGATGACCAGCACCATCGGTGATATACATCACTATTTGGAATTGATTGAACAGCCTTTCATATGAAACCTTGATAGTAGTCACACTAAATAGACATCTAAGCCTCTGCATAGCTTGTTATTTAATCTACTATTAACACCATTATCAAAAACTTTGGCACAGATCACATGAAAAGGCTCGTCGGCAGGCACCTAGAAGAAATGGCGGACATACGATCCACCCGCAAGCAAAAAATTGTCCACTCCTTTTCACTGACTGCCGCTGCGTTATTCATTTTCTATACTTGGGCTTACTTCGAAGGCGAGCATTACACGCTGTCAATATTCGAATTGTGCTTCGCCATCATCGCCATTTCTAACGCTTTATATGTAAGAAAAGTCATCAATCCTGAGTATTCCGAATTGATTCTGAGTGGTGTTCTTCTAGTTCAGGGCGTCATCCTATTCTTGTACAGTCACGCCATCCCAGATCGCATCCTCTGGCTCTATCCAATTCTGGCCGCGGTCATTTTCATTAATGATTTCAGAATTGGCATAATCTTCAGCACCTCGTTTTGCCTGTTCATCAGCACCTTGATTACAGCAATGCCCAACAATTTTTCTTTACCATTTAACAGCACACACAGATTTTTCCTTAGCTTATTTACCATGAGCTTGGTGTGCCACACATCCGCCTATTACTACACAAAAGCCGTCAGTTATATTCAACGCCTGTATAAAGAAGGCATTGAAGATCTCGCTTACAGAGATCAGTTAACCGGCTTGGCAAACCGTTGGAGCTTTGAACGCTGGGCGACAGAAAAACTAGCCACCGTGGATAGTGAGCGATCACTTACGGCATTGGTCTTTTTGGATATTGATGACTTTAAAGGCATTAACGACAGCTACGGGCACGACGTAGGAGACAGTGTCTTACAGCACTTTGCCAATCGCTTGAGTAACAACATTCGAACCAGAGACAGAAAAAGCCATGAATACGACTATTCGATTGCGCGCTTTGCTGGAGACGAGTTTGTTCTGATGCTCTACGATGTGCCAACTCGTAAAGATCTAGACGGCATTCTAGATAGGATCTGCGGGCTGTTCGAAAGCGGCTGCCAAACAAACGAGAGAATCAAGGAATTGACGTTAAGTGTTGGGGTTGCTTTGTATCCGCAAGATGCCCAAGAATTACATGAGCTGACGAGATGTGCTGATAAAGCGATGTATGTTGCCAAGCATTCAGGAAAAAACCGATATGCTTATTATCACGACAACCCAGTATCGACCCTGATAGAAGAACTACCAACGAGCCTTGTTAGCTCAGCACCGGATTCATCTGAACTTGAAGATTGCTTTGAAGCGAAGATCGAAGGGAACAATGTTACGCTATTAAAAACGCGCCAACGCTAGCCATTCCTATAACGGAGCGGCGCTGCTAACCTGCAAGGTACATAAGCCAAAGACTCACTAACCCGATCATAATAATCCATATGACTTGACGTGTTCGGTTTGGGTTATTCCCTTTAGGTCGCCTCACCACGGTTTTAAAAGCGGCTTGCTTAGCTGACTGAATAAACGGCGCTTCTATCTCACGTTTTTTCACGCGGCGTTTAACTGCGCTGTTTGCAACCTCTGTAAAGCGCTGGCTTTGCTCCGTTGTAAAGTCGTTATCAAAACCTATCCGACCATGCCTTTCGCCATGTTTTTGCTGAACTGCCATAGCGGCCTCCTTGGCGATATACTCTCTATTGAGTATAGACATAATTTCATATTGTTACCTGTTCAAGATTTTCGAATAAGTCACTCAACGCTGTGCCATCTTCTTTTTAAATCAAATTACATAAACTACAGCTATTCAAGTTTATGAGGGTTTCAAAATGACGAATGTAAGAGCAGTAGATCATTTGATTACAGCACATGCCACCTCAGATGGTGATGGCGTCAAAATCCAACGACTCGCAGGTTTTAATAACGCACGTTTCTCTCCATTTTTAATGATTGATGAACTGAAGTCGGATGAAAGCAAAGACTATGTTGGCGGCTTTCCTCCACATCCTCACCGTGGGATAGAAACGCTCACTTACATGCTCCAAGGTCACTTCCAACACAAAGACCATATGGGGAATGTTGGAGAGCTACGCAGCGGTGGCGCTCAATGGATGGCCGCAGGCCGTGGTGTCATTCACAGCGAAATGCCAATGATGGAAGAAGGTGCGCTGCATGGTTTTCAGATTTGGATAAACCAACCTGCGACACACAAAATGCAGCCAGCTCAGTATCACGATTTCCAAAGTGAAAGCATCGCGGAGCATCAAAGTGAACAAAGTGGTTTGTTAAGAGTGATTGCCGGAGGGTTTGAACTGCACAACCAAACTGACAAGGATTCAGAGGCTTTACGAGCGCAGGGTCCATTACAGAAAACAGGTGTGCCATTAAGCGTTGCGGATTGGCGCTCTCATTCTGGGCAAAAAGTCACGTTAGGGACTAATGTTAATCACAATGCCATGACTTATGTGTACCGAGGCAGTATTAAGATCGGCGACAAAGTCATCAACCAAAGTCAACTTGCCCTGCTCACCAAAGCTGAATTGTTGTCTTTAGAAAGCCTAGAAGATTCAGGTGTACTGATTTTTTCTGGTCAGCCGATTAATGAACCTGTCGTGCACTATGGTCCGTTTGTCATGAACTCGATGGAAGAGATTGAACAGACAATTCAAGACTACAACAACGGTGTGTTTGAGACTTACTGATGTCTTGGCTTTGAGCTTTGAAGGTTGAAGAGATTTTGCAACGAACAACGATTTGGTCATCCATTTGATGGCTACAAAAACAAGTGACACTATCCACTGCCGGTTACTATCACTTATTTAACCACGCTCCTAGAGCGTGGTTTTCTTCTATTCAATCAGAGACAAACGATGCCCTGATTGAACAAATTTAGATCTGATTACAAGTACTCACACAGGTAAGCCGTCGCTTCTTTTACCTGTAGGTCGAATGAAGAGTCACCCGCAACGTCAAAAGACTCACCAGCTTGGTATGTCGTCCAGTCATCATCGCCAACACGCTTTACAATCAAAGCACCTTTAACAACGGTCATCTTTTCTGGAGCCGCAGTACCGAACGTATACTCACCAACCGCCATTACACCAACACTCACATCAGCACCAGACTGGTTAAACGCTAACGACTTAACGCCACCTTCAAAGTATGTATTTTCTTTAATCATTGTACTTCCTTGTTATCTTCAAATTGCAATTATTGAGCTCACCGAGTAAGCCTATGCGTAAATTTAGGTGATAATTGTTTTAACCAATTCGAGACTTTCCTACAAGAAATAAATACGCATAGCTTAAGCATTTCTGGAATTCGCTTTCATTGATAACGTAAATACTGAGGAGCAAGGCTAATAACCATTAACACAACCACATTTATTAAAACATTCGATCCTGCTTCTAACTCTTAGAACAATTTTTGCAAACTAAGGCTTTAGTTAATAGAATCTAAAACAATATCAGTCGAAAAATGAAGAGATAATGGCAAAAAAGCCGACTAAAAGCAGAGATCTATTTGCCAACTCGTTACTCTACGGCTTCCTATTAGCTGGCTTTATGGTTGCCCTCACCGCCGGCTATTTTGCTTACCAAGCCCACCAGCAATCTGTCAGCCCAAGCAACGTCTATGGCACATGGATAGAGATTGCGGCGCCACCTTACAACACCGACATCCTGACACTTTCAGAAAACGGTGTGATGATGAATCATCGTCTTATCACTACCTCATTCGATTTTGACGGGAAGATCGTCACGATCAACACTGGCTCTGGAACCACCGTTTACACCATCAGTGGTACTTACGATTCGCCTCGCTTAAAGCGATTAGAGCCAAGCGTACCATCTCAGCAATTTATTAAAGAAGGCTACGAAGATACTGCGACTGGTGATACCCATAGTGTCATGCAACAACGACGCGCTTCCTTAGCTGAGCAATTCAAAAGATAACCCTCTTATCCATACTGCCATAAGCATTCGTCTTCAAGTTTACCCGTCGATCGACCCCGCTCGCTCAACATACTTCACTTTGTGATTCAGCTTCAATCCACAGTATTTTCTTATAGTTTGTCGCACCTTTTCATAACTTCATGTCGTGAATTTTCACTTGTGAGATTTTCCTACTGAAGGATGTTTTATTTTATAAAACATGGACTCAGCCTCTCATTCATTAAGCAACAGAATTGTAACAAGATACAATTTTTTAGTTGTCCATCGAAAACGGATTTATTTTCAGTTATGAAATTAAAACTCTCTCGAATACTGACTGGGAAGCTCCTTCAAAACTGATTGGAGCCGTTTATGGGGCCATTGGGTTCTCGTAATCTTCAAGGAATGAGAGAAATAGTATGATTCGTATAAATACCTGTGCTGCAAGCATTGCTCTAGCGCTATCTGGTACAGCATTAGCTGCTCCAACAGCACCTAGCATCGACATGTACGGTTCCAACAACCTGCAATTTTCTAAAATTGAACTCGCGATGGAAACCACCTCTGGCTACAACCAGATGGTTAAATATCACGACAAAGCAAAAGTCGACGTTAAGTTCAACCAATGGAGCGGAACGTCAGGAAACACGTACAACATCTACTTTGATGGCGTTAAAGTAGCCACTGGCCCAATCACTGGCAGCCAAACCACGGCCTCATTCGAATATGGCCAAGGCGGCTTATTCGAAATGGAAATAGAAGCGTGTGACGAAACAGGTTGTAGCAAAAGCGCACCCGCTAAAATCACGATTGCCGATACAGATGGCGCACACTTAGCGCCACTTGCGATGAATGTGGATCCAAACAACAAGTCATACAACACAGATCCAAACACGGTAGTCGGTACTTACTTTGTTGAGTGGGGTATTTATGGTCGTGACTACACGGTAGATAACCTACCTGCTGATAACTTGACCCACATCCTTTACGGCTTCATCCCAATTTGTGGTCCTAACGAATCAGTAAAATCGGTAGGTGGAAACAGCTACAACGCCCTCATGACAGCTTGTCAGGGTGTTAATGATTACGAAGTAGTGATTCACGACCCATGGGCTGCTTTCCAGAAGAGTTTCCCTCAAGCGGGACACGAATACAGCTCACCGATCAAGGGTAACTACGCAATGATGATGGCGCTCAAACAGCGTAATCCTGATTTGAAGATCATCCCATCGATTGGTGGCTGGACGCTGTCTGACCCGTTCTTTGATTTCACAACTAAAGCCAACCGTGACACCTTTGTAGCGTCTGTTAAGAAATTCCTTAACACATGGAAATTCTACGACGGTGTGGATATCGATTGGGAATTCCCTGGTGGTGGCGGTGCTGCTCCAGACCTTGGTGATCCTGTAAATGACGGCCCAGCTTACATTGCACTGATGGCAGAACTTCGCGTGATGCTAGATGAGCTAGAAGCGGAAAACGGTCGTACTTACGAGCTCACTTCTGCGATCGGTGTTGGTCACGATAAGATTGAAGACGTGAACTACGGCGATGCTATCCAATACATGGATTACATCTTCGCAATGACTTACGACTTCTACGGCGGTTGGAACAACGTGTTAGGTCACCAAACAGCACTAAACTGCGGTAACTTCATGCGTCCTGGTCAATGTGATGGCACAGGCCTTGATGAAAATGGCGAACAATACACAGGCCCAGCTTACACCACAGACAACGGCATCCAACTGTTGCTTGAGCAAGGTGTTCCAGCGAACAAGCTTGTGGTTGGTACAGCGATGTACGGTCGTGGTTGGGAAGGCGTATTACCATCATCACTCACCGATCCGAGCGACCCTATGACAGGCGTTGGTAACGGCAAACTGAAAGGCAGCTCTGCGCAAGGCGTATGGGAAGATGGCGTTATTGATTACAAAGGCATTAAAGCAAACATGCTTGGCGCGAATAACCAAGGCATCAACGGCTTCGAATATGGCTATGACGAAATGGCAGAAGCGCCTTACGTTTGGAACCGTACTTCGGGCAAGCTGATCACATTTGATGATGACCGCTCAGTAAAAGCAAAAGGCGCGTACGTTCGTAGCCTTGGCCTTGCGGGTCTATTCTCTTGGGAAATTGATGCAGATAACGGCGACATCCTCAACGCAATGCATGAAGGCCTAGCGGGCGGAACAACAGATCCTGTAAACCGTAAACCAACCGCAGCAGCGGGCGCAGACCAATCGGTTGAAGGCCCAGCTTCTGTTTCTCTAGACGGTAGCGCTTCAAAAGACAGCGACGGCACGATTGCGAGCTACGCTTGGTCACAAGTAAGCGGTACGGCAGTAACGCTGGCCAACTCGAATGCAGCAGTTGCAAGCTTCGATGTGGTTGAAGTCGCGCAACAAGAAGCACTCACGTTCAGCCTAACGGTAACTGATAACGAAGGCGCTACTGCAACTGACACCGTTGTTGTAACGGTAACTCCTAAAGACACAGGCCCAGTCAATACAGCACCAGTTGCTGTGGTTACGGCTCCGGCTGAAGTGAATGCAGGTGATGTAGTCGTGGTTGATGCTTCGGCTTCAAGCGATTCAGACCAAGACACATTGACCTTCACGTGGGATGCACCTGCTGGTATCGATGCAACGGTTCAAGGTGCTTCAGTGAGCTTTGTCGCGGCGGAATACACGCAAGATACAACGCTGAACTTCTCTGTAACGGTCAGCGATGGCACTGATACATCGGTTGCGGCTACTTCAGTGAAAGTTCTAAAGAAAACCACAGGCGGCGGTACGTGTACTAACGCTTGGGATTCAGGCGCGGTTTACACTGGTGGCGACCAAGTGACTCAAGGCGGTAAGATTTGGGAAGCGAAATGGTGGACAACCGGTGAAGATCCAACAACGACAGGCCAATGGGGCGTGTGGAAAGAGATTGGTCCTGCAAGCTGTTAACTAAAAATAGGGTTGAGCTAAACACCAACTAAGCATCAACTAAATCCCTAAAACAAAGGCCAACCAGATAATGTCTGGTTGGCCTTTTTAGTGTTTGTTTTCTTAACCTGCGTTCTACTGGCTTGATTAGTTAAAGTTAACCAATCAAGTTATCAAAGCTCTCAAATACTTGTGGGCACTTCATTACTCGCCCGTGGCCCTGTCCTTGAGTCGCAATTAAAGTAACGCGACCCATTTCATTAGCAGCACGCTGAGACACATCAAACTTAGTAAACTTGTCTTGCTCATCATGAACAATGATCGTCTGAGACTCACGAAGCGCTAGCTTTCCATAGGGATCAACAGACTGAATTGGATAGTTAAACTGCTCTTCCACTTCACCCACGACCGCCTCAAACAACTTCATTGAGTAACCAGAACGCGCAACGCTGCCAAATAGGTTTTCTAGATAATCCAGTACAGGTGCAATCAGCAATAATGGCTTGTTTTCCAATTTAACGTGCTTACATTCCAACGCAGAAGCCGTGCCCATACTGTGACCGACCAAACCTGCTACCTCACCCACCGAATCGAGAACCGCTTCAAGGCCGTTCACAAACGCAGGAATATGACCATGTACACCATCACTGCCACCATGAGCAGGGTGATCATAAGCCAGAGCCGTAAAACCTTTAGCGGCGATATGTTCCATCAGAGGGAAAAACTGACTCGCGGTGCCAGACCAACCATGAGTCAGCACCCAAACAGGCCCCGTACCCAAAGAATAGGTTTTTAAAACGCCATCACGACCTTTGATTTCACTCTTGATAAGCCCTTGGGGATCAGCATTTTTCTGCTCAGTACGCATTGGAGTGAGCAGCAACTTACGTGCGGTTTTCTTCGCATGACTCGGCGCTAGGATGTAATGAAGATTGGTTGTTGCGCCAATTAAGCTGCGCTTGAAGCTGAATTTGTTCGATGTATTAAAGTAGATTTTGTCACTCATGACCGGTCCTTGTATCGCCATCATCATTGGCGGATCGAGCTCGGCCCTGAAAATCGAACGACCGTGCTATTTGTTAGTATAAAAAATGACGATAGCGCTGTTTATGATTGCTTGCCGCCACTTCTGTTAAAATCTTTTGCAAACCTTAGTTAAGCAAAGTCACATGATTTGCGAGTTAACCTGCTGTATGTATTAAACCGCTCTCCAACTGGCTACCAAGCGCTCGACACCACTCCAAAAATGGGTGTGGCTCGCTTGTTGGCCTCGTAACGAGTAGAACAAGTTCGCACTCAAATAAAGACCGTATAACTCGAAGGTTGCCTGTTTCGGGTCTAAATCGGCTCTGAACTGTTTGCTCTCAACCGCTTTTGCTACCTGAATCGTCAAGTAGTCAATCCACACTGAAATGGTTTTCTGCAGTGCTTTCTGAATCACAGACCTTTCACTGCCCGCATCTTTCCATGCATCAATAAACATGCAACTGCCTTGGAATGAATGGTTCCAGCCCAACCAATTGTCGAGCAGCTGTTTCAATTTCGCTTCAATATCACCATCTCCCAGCTCTCTTGCGGGAATGATGACTCTTTCGGTGAATATGGCGTTGGAATACTCGAGTACAGAGAGTTGCAGGTTTTCTTTAGAGTTGAAGTGTGCAAACAAGCCACTCTTAGACATGCCACACTGCTTGGCTAACTCGCCAATCGTCAAACTCTCAAGCCCATTCTCACTTGCAAGCGCGAATGCATGGCTCAAAATATACTCTTTGGTTATCTTTCCCTTACTCATTATTCACCAATAATAAATCTGATACATTATTTTTAGCACGTTCGTTCTTTTTTTCAAGATTTTTTACTTAACCCTAGGTATTCATTTTGTCTTATCAAAGAACTGTGGAAAAATGCGACAGTATTCAAAGGAATTTGAGTTAACCGATTATTGAGTTTAATAACTAGGGAAAGAGAATGAACACACTTTGGGAACAGTTTTCGTTTTCGGCGTCGGTAACAGGCCCTATCTGTTTAATGCTGTTTCTTGGTGTGATGCTCAAGCGAATCGGCTTAATCAATGACAATTTCATTGATGTCGCATCTAAGGTGGTATTTCAAGTCACCCTGCCCGCGATGCTATTTCTGAGTATTGTTCAATCGAATCACAACTTTTCAGCCAGTAGCGCGTTAGTTGCGTTTGGCGTCATCGCTAACTTTGTCTTTTTCTTGTTCACGATTTTCTCAACCAAATTAGTATTTAAAGGTTCGAAAGATCAAGGTGTGATTGTCCAAGGTGGATTCCGCGCCAATACCGCGATCATCGGCCTCGCCTATGTGGCTAATATCTATGGCAACCAAGGCGTGGCATTGGCGGCTATCTATGTCGCATCTCTAACCGTGTTGTATAACATTCAAGCCGTGATTGCACTGACACCCAAAGGCGAAGACACTGGTGCGAAAGCGATTAAAGTGATCGCTAAGTCGATTACCAAGAACCCATTGATCATCGCTATTTTCTTAGCGGTCGTCTTCTATGCGCTTTCGATTCCTATCCCAAAAATGGTCACTGATGCTGGTCAGTACTTTGCCAACATGACGTTACCTTTGGCACTGCTGTGTACCGGTGGGTCGCTGGACATCAGCTCGCTCAAACAAGAAAAGTTATCGACGTGGTTCGCCTCTAGCTACAAGTTAATTGCCTCACCGTTACTGATTACACTGGCGGCTGGGTACTTAGGATTTGAAGGGCTCGATCTCGGGCTTATCTTCTTGATGAGCGCAGCACCAACAGCAGCGGCAAGCTACGTTATGGCTCGTGCGATGGGAGGAAACTCAACACTGGCGGCTAACATCATCGCGCTTACTACTGTTGTTTCTCTTATCACTTGTACTCTCGGTATTTTTGTACTTACTGCAATGGATTTAATATAGCTGCGACAGGCTTCAAAAAACCGACACTAGCCTTGAAACAAAGGTCATAAGCCTTGATTTAGGACTAACTGGTTGGGCATAAAGACTGCTAGATTTCGTAAAAATTTTACTAAGAGATCTGATATGTCTTCCGTTCAACATACGCCTTCACAACACATCGCCAGTATCGAGTTAGGCCGAGTGATTGCTATCTTGGCGATCATTGGTTTACACGGTCAAATGGCACTCACTTATTGGCAAATAGATGAAGTGCCTTGGATCGGTTATGTACTCAACCAAACCGCTCGTTTTGCGGTACCTCTGTTTTTCCTAATTTCCGGTTATCTTATTCAGCCCAAGCTGACTGCCTCCCCGTGGCAAACCGTCATTAATTACTCTAAACCACTGCTTAAGGTTTGGTTAGCATGGAGCATCATTTGCTTAGTGATGCCATTCAACCTCGCGAAGGTAGAAGAGTTTGGTTACCTAGGTGAGCGCCAAGGCTATTGGGGTTTCTTAATGAACACGCCACTTAACTCTTTCTTAGAGGGTGGATTGGTTCATTTATGGTTTATTCCCGCTCTGGTTTGTGCAGTTTTGATCATTGCTTTGATAGTCGAAATGAAACTCGACAAACTGCTATTACCAGCGGCCATTGTACTTTACGTTTATGGTGTTTTAGCGGGCAGCTACGCAACGCTAACCGGGTTAGAAGCACCTTTCTTCACGCGTAATGGCCCGTTCTTTAGCACGTTAATGGTGACCTTAGGTTTACTTATTCGTCAGAATCAATGGAAGGTGTCATCAACTAAAGCGTTGGGGTTATTAGCGTTAGGCATGTTGATTCATTTTGCTGAGGCATCATGGCTCACCACGTTCGACGTCGGATTCAACATGAATGATTTCTTGTTTGGCACGGCGCTATGGGGGATGGGCGTGTTCATGTGGCTTTTAGCAAATCCAAACATGGGTAACTACGCTTGGGTTCGCGCCATTTCAAATCGCATGCTAGGTATCTACGTCAGCCATTTGCTGATCATTATCGTGTTGTTCAATGTCTGTGGAGTTTTAGGCATTACGGAATTGGCAAAAGACGTTACGGTATTTTTTGGCACCGTATTGTTGAGCTTCGGGTTGGTTGTTGGAATCGAAAAAACACCACTGCGACGTGTGCTGCTTCGTTAGTGTTTGTGCCTAACATCATCAGCTAAATCAGTTTTAAAGAGTCACAATCGAGTAGGAGGAGGCCTCACGGCCTCCGTCCTCTCACACCACCGTACAA
>NZ_JBFSUX010000064.1:0-30030 GCF_041467595.1 Vibrio sp. 10N.247.311.13
TGCTGGTCATTTCTACTACGTTATCGGCTTCTCATGTAGGCTAGCTACACATCGACGCCTCTGCCTTGTATAAATGCCCAGCAACTCGCTGCAAAAATCAGCTCGAAAGATCAACACGCCCTGGTCACACTTCTAGGTAATCTAATATCCCTTCCGCGGCTTTACGGCCTTCATCGATAGCGGTCACCACTAAGTCAGATCCTCGAACCGCATCGCCACCTGCAAATATCTTGCTGTTGGTGGTTTGGTATTGAAACTCTTGTTTGTTAGGAGCCTTGATGCGACCCCACTGATCGAGCTCCACACCGAAAGGTTCTAGCCATTCCATCGTATGAGGTTGGAAACCAAATGCCATAATTACGGCATCAGCCTCAAGAACATGCTCACTGCCTTCGACAGGTTCTGGACGACGACGGCCTGCTTCATCAGGCTCACCCAAAGCGGTTTTCACGAATTTCACACCAACCACATGACCAGTGCTGTTAAGCTCTAAGCCGATAGGTTGTAGGTTGAACTTGAACTTCACCCCCTCTTCACGTGCATTTTTTACCTCACGGCGAGAACCTGGCATGTTGGCTTCATCTCGGCGGTAAGCACACACCACATCTGCCGCATTCTGACGAATAGAGGTTCGAACGCAATCCATCGCCGTATCACCACCACCAAGCACGACGACTTTCTTACCTTGCATATCGATAAATGGGGTTGGGTTTTCCAGTTCCATGACCTTGTAGGTATTAGAAATCAAGAATGGCAGAGCATCATAAACGCCCGGAGCATCTTCATTATCTAGACCTGCGCGCATGTTTTTATAAGTGCCTACACCAAGGAAAACAGCGTCGTAACCATCGACCAGCTCTTGAAGTTGAATGTCTTTGCCAACTTCAGTATTCATTCGGAATTCAACGCCCATCTCGCTAAAGATACGGCGACGATTCTCCATGATACCTTTCTCAAGCTTGAACGATGGAATACCAAACGTCAGTAGACCGCCGATCTCCGGATAGCGGTCAAACACAACGGCTTTTACGCCATTACGAACTAGGATATCAGCCGCCGCTAGACCTGCCGGCCCTGCACCGATGATCGCGACCTTTTTATCGGTCCATTCAACGTGAGACATGTCAGGCTTCCAACCCATCTCAAAGGCTTTGTCGGTAATGTACTTTTCAATATTGCCAATGGTTACTGCACCGAAATCGTCATTGAGGGTACAAGAGCCCTCACACAAGCGGTCTTGAGGGCAAACTCGACCGCAAACCTCAGGCAGGCTGTTGGTTTGGTGAGACAGTTCAGCGGCTTCGATAATACGCCCTTCATTGGCAAGCTTAAGCCACTGAGGGATGTAGTTGTGAACAGGACATTTCCATTCACAGTATGGGTTACCACAGTCTAAACAACGGTCTGCTTGCGCTTTCGCTTGCTGTTTAGTGAAAGGTTCGTAGATCTCTACAAACTCAATCTTACGTATCTTGATTGGTTTCTTCGCTGGGTCTACGCGATTCACATCAATAAATTGGTATACATTCTGGCTCATTATTGGCTCCTTCCAATTATTGCGCTTGAACACGAAGTTCAGCTGAGCTGCGGCTTTGGTGGCCGAGCAAGGTGTTTAGATCCGCCGTCTTTGGTTTCACTAGGTAGAACTTCGGAATCCATTCATCAAAGTTCGCCAGAATAGCTTCAGCGTGTACTGAGCCCGTTTCTTCTAAGTGCTCTGCAATTAAGCCACGCAGATGTTCTTGGTGGATATATAAGTCAGATAGAGAAAGCGCCTCAACCGACTCGTTGTTCACTCGGCCTTGGAAGTCTTCGTTCTTGTCCATGACATAAGCGAAGCCACCTGTCATACCTGCGCCGAAGTTCACTCCGGTTGCGCCAAGAATGGCTACAATACCGCCTGTCATGTATTCACAAGCGTTGTCACCCGCACCTTCAATCACAGCGACGGTACCTGAGTTACGTACGCCAAATCGCTCGCCTGCAGTTCCTGCTGCAAATAGCTTGCCTCCGGTTGCACCATACAAACAGGTGTTGCCTATGATGGTCGCTTCGTTACAAGTAAATGCGGTGCCTTGGTGAGGCTTGATAACCACTTTGCCGCCAGCCATGCCTTTGCCCACATAGTCATTGGCATCGCCTGTTAGGTAAAGCTCAACGCCGCCTGCGTTCCAAACCGCAAAAGACTGACCTGCGGTACCGTCGAGATATAACTTGATTGGTGAACCTGCCATCCCTTGGTTGCCGTATCGCTTAGCAATTTCACCAGAGATACGAGCGCCAATCGAGCGATCGGTGTTGATCACGTTGTAGTAGAGGCTGGTGGATTGGCGCTTCTCAATTGCATCGAGTGCATCATCCAGAATCTGCTGGTTGAGCTGAGCTTTATCAAATGGTGCGTTTGGCTCGGTCCAAAACAGTGGGTGACCTTCTGGAGATACCGGAGCTTCGAGTATTGAAGAGAGATCGAGCTTGCTCTGTTTCGCGGTGAGGCCTTGAACGGCTTCAAGTAAATCCGTGCGACCAATCAGGTCCGTGAGTTTTTCTACGCCGAGTTCTGCAAGGTATTGGCGAACTTCATCGGCTAGGCCTGTAAAGTAGTTCACCACCATGTCTGGCAGGCCTTTGAAGTATTCGCGGCGTAGTGTTTTATCTTGAGTCGCAACACCCGTCGCACAGTTGTTTAGGTGACAAATTCGTAAGAACTTACAACCCATTGCGACCATTGGTGCCGTACCGAAACCAAAGCTTTCAGCACCGAGAATCGCGCCCTTGATAACATCGAGTCCGGTTTTTAAACCACCATCGACTTGCAAGCGGATTTTATGGCGTAGGCCATTGGCAACCAGTGCTTGTTGAGTTTCTGCTAAGCCAAGCTCCCAAGGGCAACCTGCGTATTTTACCGAGGTTAGAGGGCTTGCCGCGGTACCGCCATCGTAGCCAGAAATGGTGATCAGATCGGCATAGGCTTTCGCTACACCAGTTGCAATCGTGCCTACACCCGGTTCCGATACTAACTTTACTGAAACCAAGGCTTTAGGGTTCACTTGTTTAAGGTCGAAAATCAGCTGCGCTAGATCCTCGATAGAATAAATATCGTGATGTGGAGGAGGGGAGATCAGTGTCACCCCTTGAACTGAATATCTCAGCTTAGCGATTTCTGCGGTAACTTTATGGCCGGGCAGTTGACCACCTTCTCCAGGCTTCGCACCTTGCGCGACCTTGATCTGCAAAACATCCGCATTGGTTAAGTAATGTGGCGTCACACCAAAACGACCGGAAGCTATCTGCTTGATACGAGAGTTACGGTCAGTACCAAAGCGTCGAGGGTCTTCACCACCTTCACCAGAGTTTGAGTAACCACCCAAGCGGTTCATCGCCATTGCTAATGCTTCATGCGCTTCTGGGCTCAAAGCACCGATCGACATTGCCGCAGAGTCGAAGCGTTTAAACAGATCGCTGTTAGGCTCGACTTGCTCTAGTGGTAGAGGCTGATCGGCTTTTTTGAGGCTCATTAAGTCGCGTAACATCGCAGCTGGACGAGCATTTACTTGCTTAGCAAAAGAGAGATAATCCGATGTCTCACCTGTTTTTACTGCAGTTTGCAGAGTGCCAACCACATCAGGGTTATAGGCGTGATATTCGCCGCCGTGTACGTATTTGAGTAAACCACCGTGCTCGATTGGCTTACGCTTAGTCCAGGCTTTACGAGATAAGTTATAGATATCTTGCTGGAAATCGCTAAAGCTTGCGCCTTGGATTCGAGTGGTAACTCCGCGGAAACAGAGCTCAACAACATCGGAATGAAGGCCAACGGCTTCGAAAAGCTGTGAACAGCGATAAGAGGCAATGGTTGAAATTCCCATCTTCGACATGATCTTGTACAGACCTTTGTTGATGCCGTTTTGGTAATTTTGCATTGCGGCACGATAATCTTTATCTAAAGAGCCATCATCCAACATTTTACCTAACGCTTCATAAGCGAGGTATGGGTAAACCGCGGTTGCACCGAAGCCAAGCAGCACAGCAAATTGGTGTGGGTCGCGCGCAGTTGCTGTCTCAACAACGATGTTGGCATCACAACGCAGGTTGGTATCAGCAAGCCTTGTTTGCACCGCACCAACCAACATGGCTGCAGGGATCGGTAGTTTTCCTTTCTCTAAACCTTTGTCCGACAGCACAACTAAAACCGCACCTTCGCTGACTTCTTGTTCGGCGCTATCACATACTGCTTTGATTGCTTGTTCTAGATCTTGGTTATTCGGGTCGTAGTGCATGCTGAGAATGACATGACGATAATGTTTTTGACTCAACTGCAGAAGCTGCTGCATGTCTGAGTAAAGCAGTACTGGTGAATCAAACGTGACACGATAGGCGTGACCGTCTGTTTCACAGAACACGTTCATCTCTTTACCAATACTGGTCGCCAAAGACATCACGTGTTTTTCACGCAATGGATCAATCGGTGGGTTGGTGACTTGTGCAAACTTTTGACGGAAGTAATCAGTGACCAAGCGTTCTTTTGAAGAGAGCACAGCCATTGGCGTGTCGTCGCCCATTGAGCCTACTGCTTCTTGCCCCATATCACCAAGCACACGCAGCACTTGGTCGGACTCTTCGTTGCTCATCGCAAACTGTTTTTGGTAGGTCTTGAGCGTATCATCGTCAAAGCTACGCTTACCCACTTGGTCATCTTGCAGCGCAGAAAATGGCGTTAACTTGTGGACGTTCTTTTCCATCCACTCTTTATATGGGTGGCGGCCTTTGAGGTCATTGTCGATCTCATTAGATTGCCATAGCTTGCCGCGGCGAGTATCTATTACCAACAGTTCGCCCGGGCCAACACGGCCTTTCTCTGCGACTTCATCCGGTGCGTAGTTCCAGATACCGACTTCTGATGCGAGCGTGATTAGATTGTCTTTGGTAATCACATAACGCGCAGGACGCAGGCCGTTTCTATCTAGGTTACACGCAGCGTAACGACCATCTGAAAGTACGATACCAGCAGGACCATCCCACGGTTCCATGTGCTTTGAGTTGAAGTCGTAGAATGCACGTAGATCTGGGTCCATATCTGGGTGGTTTTGCCAAGCGGGCGGCACAAGCATGCGCATCGCTCGGAACACATCCATACCACCGGCAAGGAACAGGTCGAGCATGTTATCTAGGCTTGATGAATCTGAGCCTGTCTCATTCACAAAGGGTGCGGCGGTTTGTAAATCTGGCAGCAACGGCGAAGAGAATTTATAGGCACGAGCCTTAGCCCACTGACGGTTACCTTCAATGGTATTGATCTCACCATTGTGCGCTAAATAGCGGAATGGTTGAGCCAGTGGCCAACGTGGCTGAGTATTGGTTGAGAAACGCTGGTGGAACAGACATATCGCCGATTCCATGCGTAAGTCTGCAAGATCGAGGTAAAATCGCGGAAGATCGGCCGGCATACACAGACCTTTGTAAACCATGACTTGTGTCGAAAGGCTACAAATATAGAAATCTTTGTCTTCGGTGATCTGTTTTTCAATTCTGCGACGAGCGATATAAAGGCGTCGTTCAATATCGCGCTCACGCCAGCCTGCAGGTGCTGAGATAAACACTTGCTGAATATTGGGAACTGAATCTTTGGCAATCGGACCTAATACGTCGGTGTTGGTCGGTACTACGCGCCAACCTGCAACCGTTAAGGTCTCTTGAGCGAGCTCTTTATTGACGATGTCTTGCGCGGATTGCGCTTTGATTGGATCTTGGCTGAAGAAAATCATGCCGACAGCGTATTGCTTGCCGAGCTTGAAGTTATTCTCTTCAGCAATAATTCTGAGATAAGAGTCAGGCTTCTGTAGTAATAAGCCACAGCCATCCCCGGTTTTACCATCCGCAGCGATACCACCACGGTGTGTCATGCGATCGAGGGCTGAAATAGCAGTTCTTACCAACTTATGACTAGGTTGGCCTTCCATTTGCGCTATTAAACCAAATCCACAGTTGTCTTTTTCAAGACTAGGATCATATAGAGCCATTGCAATTCTCCCTTTTGCTTCTCTGTCATCCAGACAGTAAATGACTAACTATTCATATACTTGTTGTTTTTTATAAACTGATAGTTTGCTTTAGCCAGTTAAAACGTTATTGGTTGTGTTAACAAAACCGATTGATTTTATTTTCATCAGCTTTACAACGTATAGCTAATTGTGTTTAAGGTCAAGTTCATGGTTAATTATCATGCATAAACGCAATTAGCCACTTAATAATCTAAAATAATCGATGGATATCAATGAGATATATAAGGTTAATGTTAACGAGATTTAACATATACAACAGGATGATTTTGAAAACGACAAATGCCAGATAGAAAAAAGGCTAGCATCGAGTGCTAGCCAAATATAAAAGTTAGGAAGGGTATTGCTTTTCCTCTAGGCTAACGTAATTGACGTTAGCCCGAGAAATATTATGCGGAAAGCATGAGTGAATCAGCTTTCGCTTCTAAGTTTGAGTTACCCATTAAGAAGTCATCAATGGCAATTGCACATTCACGACCTTCATTAATACAACGTACAACTAGAGATTGACCAGTACGCATATCACCAGCAGCGAAAACGCCTTTCTGGTTCGTTGCAAAACCTTCAGAAGCGACGTTACCGCGCTCGTCCAGTTTAATGTCTAGTTGAGCAAGCACGCCGGTTGGCTCCGGGTGTAAGAAGCCCATTGCTAGGAATGCCATATCACAAGGAATAACACGTTCAGAGTTCGCGACTTCATCAAAGCCTGGACGCTCACCTGGTTTCGCATCTTGCCAAACGATGTCAGCAATACGTAGACCCGTCACTTGACCTTGCTCGTTACCGATGAACTCTTTGGTTAAGATGTTCCAGTGACGTTCACAACCTTCTTCGTGAGAAGTGGTGGTTTTCATGATCATTGGGTATTGAGGCCAAGGCATGTTTGCAGGGCGCTTCTCTGGTGGGATCGGCATGATCTCAACCTGAGTAATGCTCGCTGCCTTATGACGGTTTGATGTGCCCACACAGTCAGAACCAGTATCACCACCACCGATAACCACAACGTGCTTATCTTTAGCGTGAATCTCTTCTGTTTTAAGATCTAGGTTGTTAGCACGGCGGTTGTTTTGACCAAGGAATTCCATGGCAAAGTGAACGCCTTTCAACTCACGACCAGGGATTGGCAAGTCACGTGGAACCGTAGAACCACCCGTTAGCAATACCACATCAAACTCTTGGCGTAGCTGCTGAGCGTTAACATCAACACCGATGTGTTGGTTAACTTTAAACTCAACGCCCGCTTCAGCCATTAGGTTGATCTTACGATCAATCACGTCCATACCCAGTTTGAAGTCTGGGATACCGAAGCGAAGTAGACCACCGACTTTCTCGTCACGTTCAAATACCGTTACCGAGTGACCAGCGCTGTTTAGCTGCTCAGCTGCGGCTAGGCCAGCAGGACCTGAACCGATAACTGCGACAGTTTTACCTGTGCGAGAGCGTGGTGTTTTAGGTTTTGCGTACCCTTCACGGTACGCAGTTTCGACAATCGTTTTCTCGATATTACAGATAGTGATTGGGTCTTGGTTGATACCAAGAACACAGGCACTTTCACAAGGAGCAGGACAAACACGACCGGTAAACTCAGGGAAGTTGTTGGTAGAGCTTAGGATATTCCAAGCCTCTTCCCAGCTGTCACGGTAAACCGCATCATTGAATTCTGGGATGATGTTACCAATCGGACAGCCGTTGTGACAGAAAGGTACGCCACAGTCCATACAACGAGAGGCTTGAGTATTGATCTTTTCACCAAACTCTTCGTTAAGTACGAACTCTTTGTTGTCTTCAATTCGAACTGACGGGTCGAGCTTCTTTGGAAGCTCACGACCGTGTTCTAAAAATCCAGTAGGCTTACCCATTATACTGCCTCCACTTCTTCCGTTTGTGCCTGTTGTGCTTCAGCTTTACGCTTTTCAAGAACCGCTTTGTAGTCGCGTGGCATTACTTTAACTAGCGATGCAACACTTGCTTCAAAGTTGTCTAGGAAAGACTGAGCAACTTCACTTCCTGTGAATTCAACGTGCTTGGTTAGCATATCTAGTAGAAGATCTTTATCTTCTTGTTCAATTGGATCTAGGTCTACAAGTTCTGGGTTAAGCTTGGTTTCGAAGTCACCCGCTTTGTCCCAAACATAAGCAACACCGCCACTCATGCCCGCAGCAAAGTTACGACCTGTTGAACCAAGGATAATGGCAACACCACCAGTCATGTATTCACAACCGTGGTCACCAACGCCCTCAACAACAACCTTCGCACCTGAGTTACGAACACAGAAACGTTCGCCTGCCATACCGCGAATGAAAGATTCACCTGAGGTCGCACCGTAGAAACATACGTTACCAACCACGATGTTATCTTCAGCAACGATAGAAGATTTCGCATCTGGGTACAGTACCAAAGTACCGCCAGACAGACCTTTACCCCAGTAATCGTTCGCGTCGCCTTCTACTTCGAACTTAACGCCTTTCGCAAGGAACGCACCGAAAGATTGACCAGCACTACCGTGGAACTTAACGTTCATTGGCTGTGGTAAACCTTGGTCTTTGTAAACCTTCGAGATTTCGTTCGACAGCATGGTACCAGCAGAGCGGTCCGTGTTGATGATAGGGAAGCTCGCATTCACGGCTTCGCCTTTCTCAAGAGCTGGAATCGCAGCTTGAATCAACTTGCGGTCTAGAACGTCTTCTAGGTTGTGGTTTTGTTGCGTCTGGTTGTAGATACCATCTTCTTCACGTGCCTGCTCAATGTGCAGTACAGGTGTTAGATCTAGGTTCTTGTACTTCCAGTGGCCGATGTCATCACGAACTTTAAGTTTGTGCGATTGACCAACCATCTCATCGATAGAGCGGAAGCCAAGTTCAGCCATTACTTCACGCAGACCTTCAGCCATGTATTGGAAGAAAGTGACTACGTCTTCTACGCGGCCGTCGAAACGTTCACGCAGAGTCTTGTTCTGTGTAGCGATACCAACAGGACATGTATTCTTGTGACACTTACGCATCATGATACAGCCTTCAACCACTAGAGCTGCTGTTGCTACGCCCCATTCTTCAGCGCCAAGTAACGTTGCTACTGCAAGATCACGTGGTGTTTTCATCTGACCATCAGATTGAACAACGATACGGTTACGTAGGCCGTTTTTCAGTAGTGTTTGGTGCGTTTCCGCTAGACCCAGCTCCCAAGGCAGACCGGTATGACGGATAGAAGACATCGGAGATGCACCCGTACCACCATCAAAACCTGCGATAAGTACCACGTCAGCTTTCGCTTTCGCTACACCCGATGCAATCGTACCTACGCCAGCTTCTGATACTAGCTTCACGTTGACACGACCGTTACGGTTCGCGTTTTTCAGATCGTAGATAAGCTGAGCCAAATCTTCGATTGAGTAGATATCGTGGTGTGGCGGTGGCGAGATAAGACCTACGCCCGGAGTCGAGTGACGCGTTGCGCCGATCCAGTCATCAACCTTATCACCAGGTAGTTGACCACCTTCGCCCGGTTTCGCACCTTGAGCCATCTTGATTTGTAGCTCATCAGCGTTAGATAGGTAGTAAGACGTTACACCAAAGCGACCAGAAGCCACCTGTTTGATTGCTGAACGTTCCCAGTCGCCGTTTTCTTTACGTTCGAAACGTGCTGGATCTTCACCACCTTCACCTGAGTTTGATTTCGCGCCAATGCGGTTCATCGCAACAGCCAGTGTTGAGTGAGCCTCATGCGAGATTGAACCAAAGCTCATTGCGCCGGTTGCGAAACGCTTAAGAATGTTCTCGATTGGTTCTACTTCTGCTAGAGGAATAGAGCCTGCAGGGTTCTTGATGAAGTCCAGTTGGCTACGTAGCGTTGCTGCGTTGTCGCCTTGGTCATCAACTGCTTTTGCGTACTTCTTGAACTGACCGTAATCTTTGTTACGCGTCGATTCTTGAAGTAGAGAAATCGTTTCTGGGTTGAATAAGTGTTTCTCACCACGTTGTTTCCACTGGTAAACACCACCAACATCAAGGATCTGAGCTGGAATTTCACGAGCTGGGTAACCAACACGGTGACGAACCAATACTTCTCGCGCGATATCGTCGATCGTTAGACCTTGGATACGAGAAACAGTACCTGTGAAGTATTTTTCAACCACTGATTTGCTAACACCAAGTGCTTCAAAGATTTGTGCACCGTGGTAAGACTGCAGCGTAGAGATCCCCATCTTAGAGAAGATCTTAAGTAGACCGCCGTTAACACCTTTACGGTAGTTATCGAATAACTCACGTGGGTGTACGTTTGGATCTAGCTTCTTAGTACGTTGCAGTTCAACAATCGTTTCAATAACTAGGTATGGGTTAACTGCGTTTGCACCATAACCGATAAGCGTTGCAAAGTGGTGTGTCTCACGAGCGTCGCCCGTTTCAACAACGATGTCACACTTAGCACGTAGACCTTTACGGATTAGGTGGTGGTGAACCGCGCCAACCGCCAGCATTGCTGGAATAGCGGCATGGTTAGAGTTAACCGCACGGTCTGTCAGTAGGATGATAGAGTAGCCATCAATCACTGCGTCTTCTGCGTATTGGCAGATACGCTTAAGTGCGCGCTCTAACTTACCTTGGTCGCCATTTGCTTGGAATACGATATCCAGCGTCTTCGCCTGAAGGTGCTCGTTATCGATTGCACGCAGTTTTTCTAACTCAGAGTTAGACAGTACTGGAGACTCAAGTTCTACTTTTTGACAGTGCTCAGGTGTTTCAGCAAGTAAGTTCTGGTCTTTACCTAGGTAAGTGTTCAGAGACATAACCATGCGCTCACGAATCGGGTCGATCGGCGGGTTAGTTACTTGTGCAAACAACTGTTTGAAGTAGTTTGAAAGGTGCTGCGATTGGTGAGAAAGAATCGCTAGCGGCCAGTCAGCACCCATTGCAGAAAGTGGCTCGTAGCCTGTTTTCGCAAGAGGTAGAATGATTTCGTTTACTTCTTCAGAACTCACGCCAAACGATTGTTGTTTGTGTAGTAGTTTCTCTGGAGAAGGTTGGCTAAATTCGTTGCTCGCATCCGGTAGCTTTTTCAGGCTCAGAAGGTTCTCTTCAACCCACTTTTCGTAAGGTTGTGCTTTAGCAATGCTGTCTTTCACTTCTTCATCAGAAATGATGCGGCCTTGCTCAAGGTCAGCAACGAAGATACGACCTGGTTGTAGACGACCACGGTACTCAACGTTTTCAGGTGCAATCTCAACAACACCAGACTCAGACGCCATTACTAGGAAGTCGTCTTTAGTTACTGTGTAGCGAGAAGGACGCAGACCGTTACGGTCAAGTGTTGCACCTACTTGAACACCATCGGTGAAACATACTGATGCTGGGCCATCCCATGGTTCCATTACGTTCGCGTGGTACTGGTAGAACGCACGACGAGTTGGATCCATGTTTTTGTTTTCTTGCCATGCTTCCGGGATCATCATCATCAACGCGTGTGGCAGAGTACGACCTGAAAGAACAAGTAGTTCCAGTGCCATATCGAAGTTTGATGAATCCGAACTACCTTCCTGACAGATAGGAAGCAGCATGTCGATTTCAGCTTGTGTAAACAGATCCGATTCTAGGATTGCTTCACGTGCTTTCATCCAGTTCAGGTTGCCGCGAACCGTATTGATTTCGCCATTGTGCGCGATGTAACGGAAAGGCTGAGCTAGACGCCAACGTGGGAATGTATTGGTAGAGAAGCGAGAGTGTACTAGTGCTAGAGCTGTCACCATGGTTGGGTTTTGCAGATCTAGGAAGTACTGAGGAACTTGTTCAGTTGTTAGCTGACCTTTGTACACCAATGTCTTGTAAGACATAGAGTTGATGTAGAAGTCATCACCGATATTTGAAACGCTTTCTAGGCATACACGAACCGTGTAGTTACGTAGAACATACAGTTTACGCTCAAGCTCTTCTGGTGTGATACCAGGGCCGCCAGAAATAAATACGTGTTCAAATTGAGGTTCAGTGCTTAGTGGGTCAGCACCAATCATTGAATTGTCCGTTGGAAGTTCACGGTAACCGATAACTTCTAACTCAAGGCGTTGTGCATTGCGTTCTAGAATGTCACGACACTGTGCACGTTTGTGTTCATCTTTAGGGAAAAGTACAACACCAACACCATATTTTTCAAAAGATGGCAGCTTAATTCCAAGCTTTACGGCTTCTTCTAGTAAGAATTCGTGCGGCTTCTGTAGCAGGATACCTGCACCATCACCAGAACACGGATCGCAGCCTTGGCCGCCACGGTGTTCCATACGTGCAAGCATATCGAGTGCTTGAGTTACTACATCATGAGATTTGCGATTCTTTAGATGCGCAACAAAACCGATACCACAAGCGTCATGCTCCAATTCAGGAGTATACAGACCCTGTGAGTTCTGCTCTTGATCTACCATAGATACATCCTTCCAGTTAAATCTAGGCGCAACTTATTTGTATAAAGTCAGCCTTGTCCTTTTATATTTATGGGTCTAAACCTGCCTATGCTGGCGGTTTGAATCCTTTCCGTATCTCGCAGGAAAAGTATTGCGAGAAAAACAATCCTTAGTGATACCTGTTTATTTTTAACCACAAACTAGTGGTTTATATAGGTGGGAGTTAGATATCACCGACTTATTAGCAAGTTTTCGTTGTAAGTAAATACTCAAAAATAGCCAATATGTGTAAGTATCCTACAATTTTGTCTAGGCGAATTGCAATGAAAGTTGACCCATGTAGACCATTTTTTTCGTTTTATTTTGAATTTAATGCCTAACAAATGTGCAACATTAGGCAAATAGAGCCGATTTTTTGCATGTTTATTGATATTTGTTAGGTTGCTCGCAAAAAGCCTTGAGTAAACTAATTGGTCGAATTTTGCAGGGATGTAATTTTTTTTCAAAAAAGACTGATATTCATTCTTATTTACTTGAGTGCTTTGAAAATATGCAATTACACGAGTTGGTCAATACTATCGGCCAAGACCTTCAACACCGTTATGGCGAGAAGGTTCACAAGCTGACGCTTCATGGTGGTTTCAGCTGCCCAAACCGAGACGGGACAATTGGCCGTGGAGGTTGCACGTTTTGTAACGTGGCTTCCTTTGCCGATGAACAAACTCAGGTTCAGAGTATTGCAGAACAACTAAAAGATCGTGCGGGTGAAATTGCTCGTGCTAAGAAGTATCTGGCTTACTTTCAGGCGTACACCAGCACTTATGCTGAGGTGCAAGTGCTCAAGAATATGTATGAAGAGGCGCTAAAAGCACCCGGTGCAGAGATCGTCGGCCTTTGTGTTGGTACGCGACCAGACTGTGTGCCTGATGCGGTGTTGGATCTGTTAGCGGGCTACGTTAAACAAGGCTATGAGATTTGGCTCGAGCTTGGCCTGCAAACCGCCAATGATAAAACCCTCAAGCGAATTAACCGCGGCCACGATTTTGCAGTGTATGAAACGATCACCCAACGCGCACGCGCTTTAGGTATCAAGGTGTGTACTCATCTGATTGTTGGCCTACCAAAAGAAACCAAAACGGATAACCTTGAAACCTTAGACAAGGTATTAGCCGTTGGCACCGATGGTATTAAGCTGCACGGCCTTCATATAGTAGAGGGCAGTACCATGGCTAAGGCGTGGAAGGCCGGAAAGCTAGAAGCCCCAAGCCTTGAAGAGT
Source organism: Vibrio sp. 10N.247.311.13 (assembly GCF_041467595.1). NCBI lineage: Bacteria > Pseudomonadati > Pseudomonadota > Gammaproteobacteria > Vibrionales > Vibrionaceae > Vibrio > Vibrio sp. 10N.247.311.13. Next base: position 13,719 of record NZ_JBFSUX010000064.1, read on the forward strand.
ACATCGATATCGCGAGTGAGATCATTCAACGCACGCCTGCGGACGTGGTTTATCACCGTGTTTCTTCAGCGGCGAGACGCCCAACCTTACTTTCTCCTTTATGGTGTGAGAACCGCTGGTTAGCGATGACTGAAATAGGTCGTTCGTTGGATAAAACCGGTGCTCAAGGCATCAAAACGGGCTCTGCATTCGAGTACACGTTGCCTGTTTTAAACGCGGCCAATTAATAGAAATGGGTGACTGTAGGTAACAGCAGATAAAACCAATAAATAGTGGTAACATTTCCCTAGCAGATTTTATGGTATAGATTGAGAGTAAATGGAACTGGTAATGACTTGGTTGTGGGACAGGGCGTATGGCTACGGTATTTATATCGTTGTTGTATTGCTGATTGCTCTCATCTGCTGGCATCTCTATTCTCGTTATCAGTCGCATATCGAAACGCTTCTACTTGCTACCCCGTCGCCACTCTACTTTGTTGATGTTCGAAGTGGCGAAATACTCTATGCCAATCGCCAAGCCATGCAGTTGCTTGGTATCCGCCAAATCGGTGTTAATTTTCGCTTTCCTACTGTGGAAAGCGAGAACAGCTTTCGTCACTACTTAACCAACCACATCAACTCTCGAGCCTTCGAGCAGGTCTCCCTGTGGGCGCTTTCTGAATTTGAGTCGTTCAAGATCAACTTGATCGGTCGTAAGATCCATTTTAGAAATAAGCAGGCTTGGATGATTCACGCCTCACCTTATAAAAACACTAACGAAGAACTGTCCCAAGAAGTTCGAGAACTGAATGTTGCTCGTACCGCTTTGGATTCTTTGTCTGAGCTGATCTACGTGAAAGATCAGAAAGGTCAGTTAGTGACGAGTAATCGCTCGTTTAAAAAGTTTTGGCATGGTCGTGCTGAAGAGGGCACCCTGAGTGTTTCTGGTGGAGTATTAAAAGGTCGTGTAAGTGAACGCTCTTGGACTACAGATCAAGATGGAAAAAGCTGCTTGCTTGAAACCTACCAAAGTGTGCTGCTTTCCCAAGATGGAGAAACCATCGGCACGCTCTCTATTAGTCATGATGTGACCGATTGGCATGACATGCAGCAGAAACTGCGTGGCGAGATGGAGAAGCGAAAAGATACCGAAGTGGCACTTGCGCAGCGTGACACCATCTTGCAAAACCTCCTGGAGGCCAGCCCAGACTCGATTGGTATCTTTAATGAAAACATGGTTTATCAAGCGTGTAATAAACCATTTGTGGCTGCGCTGGGTATCTCTGAAGTCAGTGACTTGATCGGTAAACGTTTACAAGATGTGGTGCCACATAGCATCTATACGCGAATATCAGAAACCGATCATCAAGTGCTTCATCAAAGTAAATCACTGCGTTATATCGACAAAGTGGTCTCAAGTGATGGAACATTTACTTGGTATGATGTAGTCAAATCACCGTTTAGAGATCCAGCATCGAGCACTAATGGTGTGTTGATCATGGCGCGTGATATTACAGAGCGTTATCTAGCAGAACAAAAGCTTGAAGAAGCCAACCTTGAACTTGAACGCCTCAGCTTTATGGATAGCCTGACTAAAGTGTCTAACCGACGTCGTTTCGATGAACAGCTCTCTACACTGTGGCATTATCATGTGCGTGAGAAGCTGCCACTGACGATCATGCTATGTGATATCGACTTCTTTAAAGGCTACAACGACTTTTACGGACACCAACAAGGCGATGATGCTTTGATTCAGGTTTCTCAGGCATTTAAGCAGGTGTTGAATCGTTCATCTGATTGTGTGGCTCGTTATGGTGGTGAAGAGTTCGGCTTTATTCTGCCAAATACAACGACCGAAGGTGCTCAGCTGGTGGCGCAGCGTATTCATGATGAAGTCCTAAAATTGGAACTTGCGCATGAGAAGTCGACAGTCTCTGAATTCATCACGGTGAGTATTGGTATTATCTCTTACATTCCTACACCTGATGATGAAATGGAATCGGCTGTTGCCTTGGCTGATAGTGCGTTGTATCAAGCGAAATCAGACGGTCGCAACCGTTCAATGGTGCATCCATACTCAATTCGCTAACGCTATAAAATTGGCAATTTGATTATCCCCGGCTATTTTTGCTTAGTTAGTATTTGTATTGGTTAATTAACCTTCGAAATTACCGCTGAACACTTGCTGCGTGTGATGTAGCTAGCTTACCTCCCATCTTCAAACAGGGTAGAATGTTGCTAGTCTTATCGCATGGAGCGCTAAATGAAACCCATGAAAAATCTTGCCCAGTATTACGTGGATCTACTCGTAAAACTGGGGATTGTCCGCTTTTCTATCTTACTCGCCCTAGCGCTTGTTGCCCTCGCTGTTGTTGTGCAAGTCGGTATCACCCTTGCACTCAAAGGCAATGTTGATGACATCGACATTGTCCGTTCAGTTTTCTTCGGTTTAGTGATCACGCCTTGGGCGGTTTATTTTCTGTCAGTGGTCGTGGACCAGTTGGAAGAATCACGTCAAAGGTTAGCGAAATTGGTCTCTAAACTTGGCGACATGCGTGAGCGAGACCAAGAACTCAACAATAAAATGCAGCTCAATATCGAGAAGCTTAATCAAGAAATTGAAGAGCGTGAAAAAGCGGAAGAAGCGCGCGCAGAAGCAATGCAAGATCTCGAAAACGAGGTGTTCCAGCGCGAGCGTACTCAGCTTGAACTCGCAGAACGTACTGCACTGTTACGCTCGTTTATCGATGCCTCGCCTGACCTTATTTACTACCGTAATGAAGATGGTGTGTTCTCTGGTTGTAACCGTGCGGTTGAAGAGCTCACTGGTAAAACAGAAAAAGAGCTAGTTGGTTTAACTCCTTGGGATGTTTACAGTAAAGAGGTCGCTCAGCAAGTTGTTGAAACCGATAAGAAAGTATTTGCTGACAACCAAGCACTGACTTATGACCAATGGCTTGAATACCCAGATGGCCGCAAGAGTTACTTCGAACTGCGTAAAGTGCCTTTCTACAGCAAAGATGGTCGTCACTTGGGCTTGGTTGGTTTTGGCCGCGATATTACTGAGCGTAAAGAGCATCAAGAGTCGTTAGAAAAAGCCAGCCGCGATAAGACCACCTTTATCTCAACTATTAGCCACGAGTTAAGAACGCCGCTCAACGGCATCATTGGCTTGAGCCGCATGCTGCTTGATAGCCAACTGACCACCGAACAGCGCAAGCAGATGCAAACCATCAAGGTGAGCGCGGTGACACTGGGTAATATCTTCAACGATATTATTGATATGGATAAGTTCGACCGCCGTAAGCTTGAACTCTTCCCTACGCCTATTAACTTTGAAGATTTCGTTGTCGAGATCGAAAGTATCTCTGCGTTGATGGCTGAGCAGAAAGGGTTAAGGTTCGATCTAGAAAGATTGTCTGATCTTCCAGCTGCTGTTGAGGTGGATGGTACTCGTCTTAGACAGGTACTGTGGAACCTTGTTAGTAACGCGATGAAGTTCACCAAAGATGGTGGAGTGGTGATGACAGTCAGCGCCGACATTGATGGTGACTTTGCCAACATTACGATGGAAGTGGAAGATACTGGTATTGGTATCCCTGAAAGTGAAATCGAGAAGATCTTCGCGATGTACTATCAGGTGAAATCGGGCACGGACAACTTGCACGCTGTCGGCACGGGTATTGGTCTCGCTGTCTCTCAACAGCTAATTAATATGATGGATGGCCACATTGAAGTCATCAGTGAAGAGGGCTTTGGCAGTACCTTTACGGTTTCGATTCGAGTTCCAGTGAATCACGATACTCAGGCTCTGATCAAAACGCCAAGAAAACAGTCGAATCTTAAGATCTTTATGGTCGAAGACATTGAACTCAATATCACAGTGGCTCGCTCTCTACTTGAAAGCCTTGGCCATGAAGTGACAGTCGTGATGACGGGTAAAGAGGCGCAAATTGCTTTCAATCCTGAAGACTATGATTTGGTGTTGTTGGATATCCAACTGCCAGATATGACGGGTTTCGATATTGCTCAATACTACCGCGAGAAATACAGCCAGCTACCGCCTTTGGTGGCGTTAACTGCGAACGTATTAAACAACAAGCAAGAGTACTTCCAGAAAGGCATGGACGAAGCGATCAGTAAACCTTTGTCGGTTCGAGCTATCCAAGATGTCATCAGTGAACTTATCGAAGATGCACCAGAGGTAATTGAGAAGGTAGCGGGCACCGATAAGGTTGAGAGCATTGATAAAGTCGACGCGAGTAAGCCTGTTCTTTCAGAAATTGATACCATTTTGCTTGATATTGATATGCTAGAGTCTTATGTTGATATTGTTGGACCGAAACCGGTTTTGGATAGCATCGCGATGTTCGAAGATATGATGCCGGAGTATATGGAAATATTGAACTCCAACATGGTCGCGAAAGATAAAGCCAGTATCGTTTCTGAGGCACATAAGATTAAAGGTGCTGCAGGTTCTATTGGTCTGAAACGCATCCAACAAGTTGCCCAGAAAGCTCAATCTCCAGATTTGCCTGCGTGGTGGGAGAACATTTCAGATTGGGTTGATGAGATAAATAACGAATACCAGAATGACATTGAAGTTTTAAAGAGTTGGTTAAATCAAAGGTAGAAGAATAATGAAAAAATTAGCATTCGCCGCATGTGTAGTGGCATTAGCGGGTTGTTCTGCGCCACAAGTAGAATGGCAGCAAGATAATCAAGTCGAAGTATCTGCAGCAACAGTTACCATGAAAAGCAACCTTTGGCACAACAAGATGCCAACGATTGGCGAGACTCAAGATAAGACCCTACATGGTGCTATCTACCTAGAGTCAGACTCACAACTGCCAGCAACGCTTGCGGTTGAAAGTGTTACGGTTAAACAGGGTGCAGACACCTTGTTGGTAACGGCTGACGATCTTGATTTAAGAACACACAGTGAAACTCAATGGGAAGTCGCGTTTGTATGGCAGCTAGAAATCGACAGTGACAAGCCTGTTGATGTGGCGGTGGAACTTAAAGATGGCGAAACCGTGAAGTGGTTAGTAGAGAAAGACGTTAAGGTGGATACGGTTTACTAAAATCTTATCCAATTAAGAACAATAAAAAAGGGAGAATGCGTTGGCATTCTCCCTTTTTAATAACTATTGATGACGCTTCTAGTGTTCAAAACACTTACTGGTGAGTAGTGCTAAATGGTAAGAGGCGCGAATCGAATTAGTCTTCTAGGTCACCACAAAAGCGGTAGCCTTCACCGTGAATCGTTGCGATGATTTCTGGCGTACCAGAAACAGATTCAAAGTGCTTACGAATACGACGGATTGTTACGTCTACAGTACGATCGTGTGGCTTAAGCTCACGGCCAGTCATCTTCTTAAGAAGGTCAGCACGTGTTTGGATCTTACCTGGGTTCTCACAGAAGTGAAGTAGAGCACGGAACTCTGAACGAGGTAGCTTGTAGCCTTCGCCATCTGGGCTAACCAGAGAACGACTGTTGATATCTAGTACCCAACCGTTGAACTCATACTTCTCAACGCTACGCTTCTCTTCTTGAACAGAGCTTGTGCTCATTGAACGGTTCAGAAGGTTGCGTGCACGGATAGTCAGTTCACGAGGGTTGAAAGGCTTAGTGATGTAGTCATCAGCGCCGATCTCTAGGCCAAGGATCTTATCAACTTCATTATCACGACCAGTTAAGAACATAAGCGCTACGTTTGCTTGCTCACGTAGTTCACGCGCAAGTAGTAGGCCATTCTTACCTGGAAGGTTGATGTCCATAATTACAAGGTTAACTTGGTTGTCAGATAGCACTTGGTGCATCTCTTCACCGTCGCTAGCCTCAAAAACAGCATATCCCTCTGCTTCAAAAATACTCTTTAGAGTGTTACGAGTTACTTGCTCATCTTCAACGATAAGAATCTGCGGGGTTTGCATTTGGCGGTACCTAAATTTGTGACGAAACTGTGCTAATAGAATAAATTCTAGGCAAAAACATAACATACAGGTAATGTATTTTTGATGATAACTTAAAGTTTTCAAAAAAACACTTACTTCCAGCTATCTGCCTTCCTTGAAGTATTGCCCAATAACGTAGATCCAGTACGCCTTTCAATCATTCTTTTAGTGATTGGAGTGGATTCTATAATGTTAACAGCATGCTAACAACGCGAGAATGTTAATTCCATTCACTTTGTTGATTTACATCAATTGCCGTATCGCAACAAACTTTAATAGTATGGCTACAACTTAACCAATGTTATGGTGACTATTTAGCACCAAAACAAGAATGATTATTCGAGATGCTTCTCACATCTTGCCTGCTAAAGACCGGATTATGAACCAAGGAAGCTGAAAGCTGTCGTAAGAGTCTAGTAGATAAATATGCTCAATCAACTTTTATTGAGTAATAAATTGAGCATAGAACAATGAAAACAAAGGATTAATTTTAATAACATATAAAAGCATAGAGGCTAGCCTGACATAACCGGTAACGCCTTACTCACGGAGGATATATGCACGATATAACACCCGACTTGTGTGATGAGTTTGAAAGCGAAGTCACCCTACTGAACATGCCATTGCAGAACTTCGGCCAACGTGGTGCGTTCTTTGGAAAAATTGTAACAGTTCGTTGTTATCACGATAATTCCAAGGTTCGCGAGGTTTTAGAGACCGACGGCTGTGGCAAAGTGCTTGTCGTTGACGGAAATGGCTCATGCCAGAAGGCGCTGCTTGGCGATCAACTCGCTATTCTCGCGATAGAAAACGGTTGGGAAGGCGTGATTGTAAACGGTGCGGTGCGTGATGTAGGCATGATGTCGCAAATGGACCTTGGCGTTCAGGCGTTAGGTGCATCGCCATTCAAAACAGAGAAACGCGGTGTCGGCCAAGTGAATGTGACACTCTCTATACATAATCAACTGATTCAGCCTGGTGACTATATTTATGCCGATTGGAATGGCGTGTTAATTTCATCTGAGCTGTTAATTGAATCGTAACTGACTCAAATTGAATGCCGTTGATAGATTAGAACGGGGAATGGTTTGTGATGTACTAAAAGTTTGGATCTCAATCCGCACTAATCTGTTAATAAAGAACAAGCTAAAGAGACTAAAAGCGAAACCCTAGTCCCACTTCAACACCTTGCTGCCACTCTTCATAATCAAGGGTGGCATGCAAATCTAGGTTATCTGTTAGTTGCACTCGGCTGGAAACCTCTGCGGCTACCGATTTCTCATTGTCTTCGGTCTCGTCTTTATAGGTGTGTAGAGAACTGTTAAAAGAGACTCTTTCTGAGAACTGATAACTGACACCACTCAAGAATCCACTTTCCTGTTTCAGTGCCGCACTATTGATACGTGTACCGACGTAAAGATCCACATCTGAAAACAAGCTATAAGAGTAGCCACTGTCTATCTTCCAAGTATCGAAGCTTTCACTCGGCGCGTTTTGTGAGGAGATAAAGAATTTATGAGAAGAACTATCGATCTGGCTGGGTAGTAGAGGTAAGCTATTCGCTGAACAAACAACAGGCATAGCAAAAGCCAAAAGAATAAGTAATCTCTTCATTTCCCACTCCTGATGTCATTATTATTGTTCTTCGAACGTTATCGTTCAATTAAAGCACAGAACTTGTACGTTCGCTGCACAATCGATATAGCATTTTGTTATGACTATATATGCGATTGATCACTCTTGCCTGTTCAATGAGTAAATCCAGTATCTTAAGTGAAGGTTTATACAGGGTGTTTTATCCCTTAAATGACGGTTTGCTCTGAAAAACGGTGCGAATGTAAAAAAAACGCAACTTTTCATTGACGTCCAGTGGTAAAAATTGATACACGTAGAGTAAAGCACAAGCAGAGAATTTGATATGCAGCACGTAAGCCACCTAGTAATGACCACAACCATTATTATTACCGACATTAACATTGTTGGGGCAGGCTGCTAAGTAACGGATTTTTAAAAAAAAGGCCTGTATCCAACAAGATACAGGCCTTTTTTTGTACCATTTTTATGACTTATGGAGAAAGGGATGCGCGTTTTAAAGTTTGGAGGTTCATCATTAGCTGATGCAGATCGTTTTTTACGAGCGGCTGATATCATCGCTAATAATGCCCAGCAAGAAGAGCTAGCCGTTGTACTATCGGCTCCAGGAAAAACAACCAATAAGTTGGTCGCTGTTATTGAAGCTGCACTGAAAAATGGTGAAGCTGACGCACAGATTACAGAGATCGAATCTTCATTTAACACACTGTTTGCAGAGATCAAAGCGGTCGTGCCTTCTATCGATGGTGCCGCGTTTCAAGAGCAGGTGGATACCTCTCTTGCTCAGCTAAAGCAGTTCGTGAATGGCATCAACCTACTTGGTATGTGCCCGAACCACGTTAATGCTCGCATCATCAGTAAAGGTGAGCGAATCTCTATCCAGTTAATGAAAGCGGTACTGGAAGCGAAAGGCCAACCAGCAAGCCTGATTGACCCTGTCCAATACCTATACGCTAAAGGCGATCACCTTGAAGCTATGGTCGATGTGGATGTCTCTACTCAGAACTTCCAACAATCTCCACTTCCTAAAGGTCACGTTAACATCATGCCTGGCTTTACTGCGGGTAATGAAAAAGGTGAGCTAGTCACACTAGGTCGTAATGGTTCTGACTACTCAGCGGCTGTGTTAGCGGCGTGTCTACGTGCTGATTGCTGTGAAATCTGGACTGATGTCGATGGCGTTTACAACTGTGACCCACGCTTAGTTGATGATGCTCGTCTGCTCAAGTCTCTTAGCTACCAAGAGGCGATGGAGCTTTCTTACTTTGGTGCTTCGGTTCTACACCCGAAAACCATTGCTCCTATTGCGCAATTCCACATTCCTTGTCTGATCAAAAACAGCTTCAACCCACAAGGCGCAGGTACTTTGATTGGCCAAGACACTGGCGAAGATAACCTAGCAATCAAAGGTATTACGACGCTAAGTGACCTAACCATGGTTAACGTATCAGGCCCAGGCATGAAGGGCATGGTAGGTATGGCGAGTCGTGTATTCGGCGCGATGTCTTCTGCTGGCGTTTCTATTGTCCTTATTACTCAATCTTCTTCTGAGTACAGCATCAGCTTCTGTATTGAATCGGCTGATAAGGTGAAAGCGAAACAAGTGTTGTCAGACGCGTTTGAACTTGAACTTAAAGATGGCCTGTTAGAGCCGGTTGAGTTCATGGATGACGTTGCGATTGTAACGCTGGTGGGTGACGGTATGCGCACTTCACGTGGCGTAGCATCTCAGTTCTTCTCTTCTTTAGCTGAAGTGAACGTCAACATTGTTGCTATTGCTCAAGGTTCTTCAGAGCGCGCTATTTCAGCGGTTATCCCTGAAGACAAAATCTCTGAAGCGATCAAAGCGTGTCACGAGAACCTATTTAACTCTAAGCACTTCCTTGACGTATTCGTTGTTGGTGTTGGTGGTGTTGGTGGTGAGCTTGTTGACCAGATCCAACGTCAACAAGGCAAACTGGCTGAAAAAGGCATCGTGATTCGCGTATGTGGTTTAGCAAACAGCAAAGGCTTATTGCTAGATAGCGATGGTCTACCGCTAGAGCAGTGGCGTGATCGCATGTCGAGCGCGACAGAAGAGTTTAGCTTAGCGCGCTTAAATGCACTTGTTCAACGTAACCACATTATCAATCCAGTATTGGTTGATTGTACGTCTAGCGAAGGCATTGCGGCGCAATACGCTGATTTCCTAGCGGCTGGTTTCCACGTGGTAACACCAAATAAGAAAGCAAATACAGCGAGCATGGCTTACTACCATCAACTTCGTGAAGTTGCACGTAACTCACGTCGTAAGTTGATGTACGAGACAACAGTAGGCGCAGGTCTACCGGTCATCGAAAACCTACAGAACTTAATTTCTGCGGGTGATGAGCTTGAGAAGTTCAACGGCATTCTTTCTGGTTCACTGTCGTACATCTTCGGTAAGCTTGATGAAGGTATGACACTGAGCCAAGCAACCAATATTGCAAAAGATAACGGCTTCACTGAACCGGATCCTCGAGATGATCTATCTGGTATGGATGTGGCGCGTAAGTTGCTTATTCTTGCTCGTGAAGCAGGCATGGCGCTTGAACTTGAAGATGTTGAAGTAGACCAAGCTCTGCCACCGGGTTTTGATGATTCAGGTACGGTTGAAGAGTTCATGGCTCGCCTACCAGAAGCGGATGCTTACTTCAAAGAGCAGTCAGCTATCGCAGCAGAAGAAGGTAAAGTACTTCGTTATGTGGGTGAAATCGCTGAAGGTAAGTGTAAGGTTCGTATCGCTGCTGTTGATGGCGACGACCCAATGTTCAAGATTAAAGATGGCGAGAACGCATTAGCATTCTACAGCCGTTACTACCAACCAATCCCTCTAGTACTGCGTGGCTACGGCGCGGGTACTGAAGTAACAGCTGCTGGCGTATTCTCTGATGTGATGCGTACTCTTGGTTGGAAATTAGGAGTTTAAGAATGAGTTCAAGTGATATGGATGTTGTCGTTTATGCTCCTGCATCAATCGGTAATGTCAGTGTAGGGTTTGATGTGCTGGGGGCCGCTGTGTCTCCAGTGGATGGCACGCTGCTAGGTGACCGAGTTATGGTTAAAGCCGGTGATGAACCATTCTCACTTAAAACTGCAGGCAGCTTTGTTTCTAAGCTGCCAACTGAAGCAAAAGAAAACATCGTTTACGACTGCTGGGTGGTGTTCTCGAGAGAGCTTGATAAAAAAGGCGTTACGCTAAAGCCTTTAGAAATGACACTAGAAAAGAACATGCCTATCGGTTCAGGTTTGGGTTCTAGTGCATGTTCAATCGTCGCGGCACTGGATGCGCTAAACCGTTTTCACGGTCAGCCCCTGAATGAAACTGAACTGCTTACTCTGATGGGTGAAATGGAAGGCAAGATTTCAGGTGGTATCCACTACGATAACGTTGCGCCATGTTACCTTGGTGGTGTGCAGCTCATGCTTGAAGAGCTAGGCATCATCAGCCAAGAAGTACCGTGTTTTGACGACTGGTACTGGGTAATGGCTTATCCGGGTATTAAGGTTTCAACGGCTGAAGCGAGAGAGATCCTACCATCTCAATATCGTCGTCAGGATATTATTGCTCATGGTCGTCACTTAGCGGGCTTTATCCACGCGTGTCATTCAGGTCAACCTGAACTGGCGGCGAAGATGATCAAAGACGTGATCGCTGAACCATATCGTGAGAAACTGCTTCCAGGGTTTGCTGATGCTCGTAAATACGCGCTGTCAGCTGGGGCACTGGCTACTGGTATTTCTGGTAGTGGTCCAACTCTATTTAGCATTTGCAAAGAACAAGATGTCGCCGAGCGTGTTGCACGCTGGTTAGAACAAAATTACGTACAAAATGAAGAAGGATTCGTTCACGTTTGTCGCCTAGATAAGCAGGGTTCGATCGTTACAGGAAGTGAGTTATGAAACTGTACAACATCAAAGAAAATGATGAACAAGTCTCTTTTGGCCAAGCCGTTCGTCAAGGCTTAGGCCGTAATCAAGGTCTATTTTTCCCATCTGAACTGCCAAAGTTTGATGATATCGATGCGCTGCTAGCAGAGGACTTTGTCCCTCGTAGCTCAAAGATTCTGTCAGCATTGATTGGTGATGAATTACCAAAAGAACAGATCGACCAAATGGTGGATGCAGCGTTCCAATTCCCTGCACCAATCAACCAAGTAAAAGACGGCGTTTACGCGCTTGAGCTTTTCCACGGTCCAACACTGGCGTTTAAAGATTTCGGTGGCCGCTTTATGGCTCAATCTTTAGCAGCTGTTTCTGATGGTGGTCAAATCACTATCTTAACGGCAACATCAGGTGATACTGGTGCGGCGGTTGCGCATGCTTTCTACGGCATGGAAGACATCAATGTTGTGATTCTTTACCCGAAAGGCAAGATCAGCCCACTGCAAGAGAAGCTGTTCTGTACGCTTGGCAAGAACATCCACACTGTGGCGATTGATGGTGACTTTGATGCGTGTCAGGCTCTAGTTAAAGACTCATTTGATGACGCTGAACTGCGTAAAGAGATCGGTCTTAATTCGGCAAACTCGATCAACATCAGCCGTTTAATGGCTCAGATCTGTTACTACTTTGAGGCGGCTTCTCAGCTGACTAAAGAGCAACGTGAAAACCTCGTTATCTCTGTACCAAGTGGTAACTTTGGTAACCTAACGGCTGGTCTATTGGCTAAAGCGCTAGGTCTACCTGTTAAGCGTTTTATCGCAGCAACTAACGAAAATGACACTGTTCCTCGTTACCTAGAAACAGGTCAATGGGATCCAAAACCGACTGTTGCGACAACATCGAACGCGATGGACGTAAGCCAACCAAACAACTGGCCTCGTATCGAAGAGCTTTGCCAACTGAAAGGTTGGGGCTTAGATACACTAGGCAAAGGTAAAGTATCTGACGAGCAGAGCGCTGAGTCAGTTCGCGACCTAAAAGCACAAGGTTACCTATGTGAACCACATGGTGCGATTGCTTACCGTCTACTGGAAGAGCAACTGCAAGAGAACGAAACTGGCTTGTTCCTGTGTACAGCACACCCAGCGAAATTCAAAGAAGTGGTTGATGACATCCTAGGTTCTGATATCGAACTGCCTGGCCCGCTAGCAAAACACGCGGCGATGGAATTGTTGTCTGAAGATCTTGATAACGATTTTGAAGCGCTAAAAGCTGTGCTTCGTCGAGTTCAACCGTAACGTCCATTTGTTTTTCGAACAAATAAAAACGGCGCTCAATGAGCGCCGTTTTTGTATTCTAATTTAAGCTCTAAAAATTATAGAGACTCAGTGAACGTACGTGCGATAACGTCACGTTGCTGTTCAGTTGTTAGAGAGTTGAAACGTACAGCGTAACCCGATACACGGATAGTTAGCTGTGGGTAGTTCTCTGGGTGAGCAACTGCGTCTTCTAGCGTTTCACGCTTAAGAACGTTAACGTTTAGGTGTTGACCACCTTCGATGCGTGGTGCTGCTTCGATTGCAACTTCACGGCTTTCGTACTCGCCTAGGTCTGCAGCTGAGATAACTTGGTCAGCTTCGAAACCTGCAGTAGCAACAACACAACGAGCTTCATTCTTCTCGCTATCTAGTAGCCAGATTGAGTTTAGTAGGTCATCGTTTGCTGCTTTAGTAATTTGAATACCTTGGATCATAACTATCTCCTAGTCCACTGAATGTGGTTTGATTATGGTGTTAACTTTCGATTTTTATTGAGCTGGGTAATATATACCTAATATTAGTAAGGTTAACATTGATTCAAGTCAAAAAACAACCAAAAACCATATTTTTACAAAGGTGATTATATTGAGGTAAATCAATAAAACCTTTAAAAACAAAGTAATTACAAAATATTTTAAAGTATAAAAAATATTTAACAGTCATATTTGTTGTAAGTTTACTACATTTGTTGTGTTTTTATTGAACTACAACCGATACAACCCTTTATTTATTAAGCATTCTGAAAGTGTAAAGTGATTTAATGACAAACAATAATTCATCCTCAAAACCGGAAACAAATATTAAGTTTATTGGCGCTCATGTGTCGGCTGCTGGTGGTGTTGATCAGGCGCCTATGCGTGCACGTGAAATAGGTGCCAATGCGTTTGCACTGTTTACCAAGAACCAGAGACAGTGGGCGGCAAAACCACTAGAAGCGAAAACCATTAGTGCCTTTAAAGCCAATTGCAAAATGTTGGGCTACGGTGCTGAGCACATTCTTCCTCATGACTCCTACCTGATTAACCTAGGAGCGCCAGAAGAAGAGAAGCTAGAGAAATCACGCGCGGCTTTTATTGATGAAATGGAGCGTTGTAATCAACTTGGACTAACGCTTTTGAATTTTCATCCTGGGAGTCATTTAAAGAAAATCTCAGAAAGCGAATGTTTGGCGAAGATCGCTGAATCGATCAACCTAGCTCATCAAGCGGTACCTGACGTAATCGCAGTGATCGAGAATACGTCTGGGCAGGGCACTAATCTGGGTTGGAAGTTTGAACATCTAGCCGAGATTATCGAGCAGGTAGAAGATAAGTCACGTGTGGGTGTGTGCTTAGACACCTGCCATACGTTTACTGCTGGCTATGACTTACGTACAAAAGAGGCGTGTGAGCATACTTTTGCTGAGTTCGACCGCATCGTGGGTATGCACTATCTAAGAGCAATGCACATCAATGATTCAAAAGCTGAGTTCGCGAGCCGAGTCGATCGACACCATTCTTTAGGAAAAGGCGAAATTGGCTGGGATTGTTTTGAGTATATTGCCTCTGATTCTCGCTTTAATGGTATCCCTCTTATCTTGGAAACCATTGATTCGACGATCTGGAAAGAAGAAATTCAACAACTTAGAATGTTTCATCGCTCAGCAACGCTAGCGAGCGAACAAGCGTAATAATAGAGGGGGAAATTTATTTCCGTCTATTTCTAAAAATTGGCACCTTTCTTTCATAGTATTAAAGTGAATATGTAGTTCACGATGTCTTAGAGGAGGTGCCTTTATGTATTCAATCACCCAAACTTCAACTATTGCTGTCGCACGCCGTTTACCTACACCAAACCGTCACGTGCATAACCACGGCCACCATCGTACACAGCAGAAAAGTGGTTAATCGAGATAAGCACAACTTGAACTGATTATTATGATTCATCAACAAGTGAACCCTACACATCATGTTTATTGATAGCTGTATGAGGTATAACTAGAGCCTTATTTAGGACAGTTAGCCGATACAGCTATTTTTTTGTCTGGCGAAAGCCGCTAGAAACCTTGATGATTGGGAAGTAAAACGATGAGCGCACCAAAGACTTGGGAATCCATTATTAATGATGAACGTGATAAAGAGTACTTTCAGAGTGTCCTCGCGTTTGTTGAACAGCAACGTAATAGTGGTAAAACCGTCTACCCGCCACAAGAACAGGTGTTCAGTGCCTTTGATATGACGCCTTTCGAATCCGTGCGAGTGGTTATCTTAGGGCAAGATCCTTATCACGGTGCTAACCAAGCTCACGGCTTAGCATTCTCAGTGCTTCCTGGTGTGAAAATCCCACCTTCTCTACGCAATATGTACAAAGAGCTTGCACAAGATATAGAGGGCTTTGAGATTCCTAGTCATGGTTATCTCGATTCTTGGGCATCGCAAGGGGTGTTGATGTTGAACACAGTCCTTACAGTCGAAGAGGCAAAAGCACACTCACATGCTAAGTGTGGCTGGGAAACCTTTACCGATGCCATTATTGCTGAGCTCAATCAGCGCTCTGAACCGATCATCTTTTTGTTGTGGGGCGCACACGCCCAGAAGAAAGGTCAAGCGATTGATGACGACAAGCATCATGTGTTGGTTGCACCTCACCCATCGCCATTATCGGCACGCCGTGGATTCTTCGGTTGTCAGCATTTCTCTACAACCAACAAGCTGCTTTCTTCTATGGATCAACAACCTATTGACTGGCGTTTACCAAAAGAAGTGTAGGTTGGTGGTTTTCTGAGCAGGGTCAAATCATAAATCAGCATATTCGTATACACTTATAAATAGTAGGTGTAATGGAGTGCAATACTATGATGATTGAAAGGATAAGACGAGAGCATGGCTATATGGCTCGTTTACTCGCGATACTCAACAGTAAGTTAGAGTTTCTGAAACAGGAGCGAGAAATAAACTATAGCCTGATCGCAGAGGTGGTTCATTACCTTATGAACCATTCAGACAAAGTGCATCACCCTAAAGAAGACGTCATTTATCGCTACTATCTTAAGCAATATGGCAGCGAGCAAGCGATTGAAGACTTGGAGTTAGAGCATCAATTGCTTTCTGAGAAAACGGCGGACTTTTTAGGTTTGGTCGATATGATCCTTCAAGATGCGGTGGTTCCTCAGCAAGTCTTTATTGAGCAGCTTGAAGCGTTTGTTAAGGCTCAGCGAAAGCACATGGAATATGAAGAGAAGCATGTGCTACCCATGATTGTTGAGGCGTTCACGGTGAAAGATTGGCAAGAAGTGGAGTCTCAATGGCTTCAACCGGAAGATGACCCTGTTTTTGGAGAGACCATCGCCGATCAATATCGCCAACTCGCGGCTCGGGTTCGACAAAATGAACAAGAGTGTGTTTAGCCCGTTGTAATGTTGAGGTGCACCTATTTTAGGTGTCCTCTATATTAGAGGGTTGGTTTCCAAATGGCGCTTTGAGCGGATTAACTACCTCAAAAAATAAAAAAGGCACCTATATAGGCTGTCTCTTATACACAAATCCCTAAGCCACGCTTGGGGATTTTTTTTGAACTATT